>JBBQSN010000049.1:0-21553 GCA_038213835.1 Actinomycetales bacterium | reverse complement strand
GGATTCGCGCTCGCCCTCGGCCACGTCGAAGACCAACTCGTCGTGGACCTGGAGGAGCATGCGCGAGGTCAGGCCCTGCGCCTTCAGCGCCTCGTCGACGCGGAGCATGGCGATCTTCATGATGTCGGCCGCCGAGCCCTGGATCGGGGCGTTGAGGGCCATGCGCTCGGCCATTTCGCGGCGCTGGCGGTTGTCGCTGGCCAGGTCGGGCAGGTAGCGGCGGCGGCCGAGCATGGTCGCGGTGTAGCCGGTCGAGCGGGCCTGCACCACCAGCTCGCGCAGGTAGTCACGCACCCCGCCGAAGCGCTCGAAGTACTCGTCCATCAGCTCCTTGGCCTCGCCCGTGCTGATGCTCAGCTGCTTGGACAGGCCGAACGCCGACAGCCCGTACGCGAGGCCGTAGGACATCGCCTTGATCTTCGAGCGCATCGCAGCGGTGACGTCCTCGGGGACGACGCCGAACACCCGGGAGCCGACGAACCGGTGCAGGTCCTCGCCGGAGCGGAACGCCTCGATCAGGCCCTCGTCGCCGGACAGGTGCGCCATGATCCGCATCTCGATCTGGCTGTAGTCGGCCGTCATCAGCGACTCGTAGCCCTCGCCGACGACGAACACCTCGCGGATCCGGCGACCGGCGTCGGTACGGATCGGGATGTTCTGCAGGTTCGGCTCGGTCGAGGACAGCCGACCGGTGGCGGCGATGATCTGCGTGTAGGTGGTGTGGACCCGCCCGTCGGTGGCCACCGAGCGGATCAGCCCCTCGACGGTCTGCCGCAGGCGGATGACGTCGCGGTGCGCAAGCAGGTGCTGCAGGAACGGGTGCTCGGTCTTGACGAACAGGTCGGCGAGCGACTCGGCGTCGGTGCTGTACCCGGACTTGATCCGCTTCGTCTTCGGCATCCTCAGCTGCTCGAAGAGCACCTCCTGCAGCTGCTTGGGCGAGCCGAGGTTCACCTCGCGCCCGATCGCGGCGTAGGCCTCCTGCGCCGAGAGGGCCACGCCGGCGTCGAAGCCGTGCGCGAGCTCGTCGAGCAGCAGGCGCGAGACCGCGATGCCGGTGGCCTCCATCTCGCGCAGCACCTCGACCAGCGGCAGCTCGAGGTCGTGCATCAGCCGGTCGCCGCCGCGTGCCGCCAGCTCGCTCTGCAGCACCTCGGACAGCTCCATCACCGCGGCCGCCCGCACCACGCAGGCCTCGGAGGCGTCGGGGGTCGCGTCGTCGCCGGACGCCAGCTCGGCGTCGAGGGTGAGCTGGTCCTCGTCGGCCGCGGCCGACGGGGCACCACCGGGGCCCGGGACGGCATCGAGCCGCAGCTCGCGGTGCAGGTGCCGCACGGTGAGGTCGGCGAGGTCGTAGGTGCGCTGGTCCGGCCGCGACAGGTACGCCGCCAGGGCGGTGTCCCCCACCAGACCGGCCAGCGGCAGCCCCGCGCCGAAGAGCGCGTGCTGGGTCGGCTTCGCGTCGTGCAGGAACTTGGGCCGGTCCGGGTCGGCCAGCCACTCCCCCAGCACGTCGCGCTCGGCCGGCGCCAGGCCGCCGTGGCCGGGGTCCCCGAGGTCGAACCACGCACTGGCCCCGGCCGGGGTGCGCACCGCGAGCCCGGTGGCCTCGCCCCCGATGCCCAGCACCCCGGAGACGGCCAACGCACCGCCATCGGCGCCCGGGCCGACCAGCCACGCGCCGACCTCCGCGCCCGTGGGCCGGACGACCTCGAGCTCGAAGCCGCCCTCGGCCTCGGGCTCGGGCGTGGCGAGGTACTCGAACAGCCGGTCGCGCAGCACCCGGAACTCCAGGCCGTCGAAGACCTGGTGCACCTCCTCGCGGTCCCACGCCTGCGCCTTCAGGTCCTGCACGGAGACGGGCAGCTCGAGGTCGTCGACCAGGCGGTTGAGGCGCCGGTTGCGGATCACCTGGTCGAGGTGCGCCCGCAGGTTCTCGCCGGCCTTGCCGCCGATCTGGTCGACACCGGCGATGATGCCGTCGAGGTCCTCGTGCGCGACGATCCACTTCGCCGCGGTCTTGGGCCCCACGCCCGGCACGCCCGGCAGGTTGTCGCTGGTCTCGCCGACCAGGGCGGCCAGGTCGGGGTACAACCTGGGCGGGACGCCGTACTTCGTCTGCACCGCCTCAGGTGTCATCCGGGTCATCTCGGAGACGCCGCGGATCGGGTAGAGCAGCGTGGTGGTGTCCGAGACCAGCTGGAAGGCATCGCGGTCGCCGCTGGAGATCAGGACGTCCATCCCCGCCGCCTTGCCCTGCCGGGTGAGCGTGGCGATGACGTCGTCGGCCTCGAAACCCTCCAGCTCGACCGTGACGATGCGCAGCGCGGCCAGGACCTCCTTCACCAGATCGACCTGGCCCCTGAACTCCTCGCGGGTGGCCGACCGCGTGGCCTTGTACTCCGGGTACTCCTGGCTGCGGAAGGTCGTGCGGGAGACGTCGAACGCCACCGCCACGTGCGTCGGCTTCTCGTCTCGCAGCACGTTGATGAGCATCGAGGTGAACCCGAAGACGGCGTTGGTGGCCTGACCGGTGCGGGTGGAGAAGTTCTCGACCGGCAGGGCGAAGAACGCGCGGTACGCCATCGAGTGGCCGTCGACGAGGAGCAGGCGGGGCAGTTGGTTGGCCGTCACCGGACCACCCTAGGACGCGCGTGCGACGACCGGTCCGGCGACGACGGGGCCGCCGTCGGCACCGTGTGAGGGGCGCTCAGACGAGCGCGCTCGGCTGGGGGTCGGAGCGCAGCTCGCGACGGCGTCGCGCCAGCACCTTCTCCAGGCCGGGCCGGCGGCGGGGCCCCCCGGCGTCGGCCGCCAGCCGGCGCAGCAGGGCGGGCACGGGCACGGCGCGCTGGGCCGTGAGCGGGGCGAAGCCGAGCCGCGCCAGGAACCGGTGCGCCTCGCGCCACGACGGCGGGACGGTGCAGACGATCTCGTCCAGCCCGGACTGCTCGGCCACCGCGGCGGCCTGTCGCAGCAGGGCCCGGGCGACGCCTCGCTTGCGGTGCTCGGGATGCACCCAGAGCTGCTCGACGTGCACCGCCTGGTGCCCGGTCAGCGGGAGCAGCTCGCCGCGTCGCAGCACCAGCACCCCGGCGGGCTCGGCGCCCGGGCGGTCGTGCGCCAGCATCACCTGGACGTCGCCGCGCTGCAGCAGCGCCTCGAGCCGCGACCGCTCGTCGGTGAGGACGGGGTGGCGCACCGGCGGCTGACGCCCTTGGTCCTCCTGGCGCGCCTGGGAGACCAGCACGATGAGCGACGCGAGGTCGCACTCCTGCGCGACCCGCACGCTGACCGACGTGCGTCCCACCGTGCCTCCTGTCCCTCGGTCGTGACCCTGCGGAGCGCCGACCCTCGCAGATGCGTGCCGTCGAGGGAACAGCCTTCGACCGGTCGGGTGAAATCCTCCCGACCCAGGCCTCCGTCCGGCTCCCCTGCGCGGGTTCGGCTCCGTCCGACGGCGGACCGAGGCGGTCCTCGACGTGGCCAGCGACGTGGTGAGCGAGGTGGTCAGCGAGGTGGTCAGCGAGGTGGTCAGCGAGGCGGTCGTGGGGCAGGCGCGGGTCGGCCGTACCGGTATCGGTACCGAGGAACCCCCCGGGACGCACCGGGTAATTGCTCGGACGTCCCCCGAAGACACGGGCTGGTGCGCAAGACTGCGCGGGCTATAGTCACGCCGGCTCGTCGCCGTCACTCCCCGCGGCGCGCACGACCAGCGCCGGTCACCCCCGGCCCGGTCTCAGTACGGCCCCAGCGAGACCGACCGCCCCCATGGAGGTTCACCGTGCCACCAGGCGCAGCCGACGTCCGGCCGCGAGGCCGCCGACCCGGGCCCCGGGCCACGAGGCAACGCGTCGGCGCCCTCGCCGTCGGCCTCGTGATCGCCGCCCTCGCCGTGCTGGTCCCCTCGCTCGCCGCCTCCGCCGCGACGACGCCGGCACCCACGACGCCCGCTGCGACCGAGTCCGTCCCGGCCGAGGGCACCGCGGCCGAGTCGATCCGGGCGCGGGTGCGCACCGAGGCCGGGGAGGATCTCGCCGGCGTCACGATCTCGGTGGAGCAGGGGGGTGCGGAGGTCGGCACGGGTACGACGGACGACTCAGGCATCGCGGAGATCCCACTCCCCGGCCCCGGGGCCTACGACGTCGTGCTCGACGTGGAGTCGCTGCCCGAGGCGGCCGCCGGCCTGCAACCCCGGGTGAACCCGATCACGACCAGCGTCGTCGCGGGTGACTCGCGCACCGTCGCCTTCCGCCTCAGCGAGGAGGGCGCTCCTGCGGCGGCCGCAGGAGGAGGGGACTCGCGCGTCCTCCAGCTCGCCGCGAGCGGCCTGCGGTTCGGGCTCATCATCGCGCTGGCGTCGATCGGCCTGTCCCTGATCTTCGGGACCACCGGCCTCACCAACTTCGCCCACGGCGAGCTCGTGACCTTCGGGGCGATCATCGGCTTCCTGTTCAACGTGACGCTGGGCCTGCCTCTGGTCCTCGCCGGGATCCTCGCGGTCGTGGTGAGCGGGATCGGCGGCTACCTCAACGACCGGCTCCTCTGGGGCCCTCTGCGCAATCGCGGCACCGGCTTGATCGCCATGATGATCGTCTCCATCGGCCTGTCCCTGCTGCTGCGGTACCTGTACCTCTACCAGTTCGGCGGCGGGACGGAGTCCTTCGCCGACTACCGCGGCCAGGCCGGCGTCAGCGTGGGCCCGATCACGCTTCGCCCCCTCGACTTCATCAGCATGGCGATCGCCATCGTCGTCCTCATCGCGGTCGGGGTGGCCCTGCTGCGGACCCGGGTCGGCAAGGCCACGAGGGCCGTGTCCGACAACCCGGCCCTCGCGGCGGCCTCGGGGATCGACGTCGACCGGGTGATCCGGACGGTCTGGGTCTGCGGAGCAGCCCTCGCCGGTCTGGCCGGCGTCCTGCTCGGCCTGGCGCAGCAGATCAACTTCCAGATGGGCTTCCAGATCCTGCTGCTCGTCTTCGCCGCGGTCACCCTGGGCGGGCTCGGTACCGCCTTCGGTGCCCTGATCGGCAGCATCGTCGTCGGGTTGTTCATCGAGCTCAGCACGCTGTTCGTCCCCACCGAGCTCAAGAACGTCGGGGCGCTGGGAGTGCTCATCATCATCCTGTTGATCAGACCGCAGGGCATCCTGGGTCGCGCCGAGCGGATCGGGTGAGGGACGCGTCATGGACTGGTCCAACATTCTCAGCAACGCCCTGCGGTCCGCGGTCGGGCTGGAGACGGTCGTGTACGCACTGGCTGCCATCGGGCTCAACCTGCACTTCGGGTACGCCGGCCTGCTGAACTTCGGTCAGGCGGCCTTCGTCGCGGTCGGTGCCTACGGCATCGCCGTGATGGTGACCACCTTCGGTCTCCCGTTCGGCGTGGGCATCCTCGTGGGCATCACGGGGGCGGTCCTGCTGGCCCTGGTGCTCGGCATCCCGACGCTGCGCCTGCGTGCCGACTACCTGGCGATCGCCACCATCGCGGCCGCCGAGATCGTGCGACTCGTCTTCCGGTCCGCCTCCCTGGGCGCCTACACCGGTGGATCGGACGGCCTGCAGGCGTTCGACCGCGGGTTCTACTCCCTGAACCCCTTCCCCAACGGGACCTACGGTTTCGGGCCGTGGCGGTTCAGCGAGCGCGTCACGTGGGTGCTCGTCGTCGGCTGGGCACTGGTCGCCCTGTCCTGCCTGGTCGTCTGGCTCCTGATGCGCAGCCCGTGGGGCCGGGTGCTCAAGGGGATCCGCGAGGACGAGGACGCCGTGCGAAGCCTCGGCAAGAACGTCTACGCCTACAAGATGCAGGCGCTCGTGCTGGGAGGCGTGATCGGCTCCCTCGCCGGGTTCGTGTTCGCGCTCGGCCGGGCGGCGGTCCAGCCCGACCTCTACGGGACGGCCTTCACCTTCTTCGCCTACACCGTCCTGCTGCTGGGAGGAGCGGGTCGCGTCCTCGGACCCGTCGCCGGTGCTGCGATCTTCTGGGTCGTGCTGTCGCTCACGGACAACGTGCTGAGCCAGGCCGTGCGCGCGGGATACGTGCCGACCGAGCTGATGTCCACCACGCAGGTCGGACAGGTCAGGTTCATGCTGGTCGGACTCGCGCTGATGCTGCTCATGGTCTTCCGGCCTCAGGGCATCTTCGGTGACAAGAGGGAGATCGCGATCGATGCGCGCTGACCAAGCACCACCACCCTCGGAAAGGGACGATCGCGTGACGGACGCCGACCGCCGCACCCTCGACAAGGCAGGCCGCTCCGGTGGGCCCGGGCCGCGCAAACAGGCCGCCACCGCGGCGCTCGCGGACGTCGACCGCACGCCCGGCTCGGCGAAGCCCGATCCGATCCTGATCGCGGACTCGGTGATGAGGACCTTCGGCGGCCTGAAGGCGGTCGACGTCCAGCACATCGAGATCCAGCGCGGCGCCATCACCGCGCTCATCGGGCCCAACGGCGCCGGCAAGACCACCTTCTTCAACCTGCTCACCGGGTTCGACAAGCCCGACAGCGGTACCTGGACCTTCAACGGGAAGTCCCTGGCAGGCGTCCCGGCCCACCGGGTGGCGCGCGGGGGGATGGTCCGCACCTTCCAGCTGACCAAGTCGCTCTCACGCCTCACCGTGATCGAGAACATGCGCCTCGGTGCCACCGGCCAGTCGGGGGAGAGCCTGCTGCGGGCGATGTTCCGGCCGCTGTGGGCCGCCCAGGAGAGGGACAACACCCAGCGGGCCGACGGGCTGCTGGCACGCTTCAAGCTGGACACCAAGCGCGGCGACTTCGCGGGCAGCCTCTCCGGTGGCCAGCGCAAGCTCCTCGAGATGGCCCGGGCCCTGATGAGCGCTCCCGAGATGGTGATGCTCGACGAGCCGATGGCGGGAGTCAATCCTGCGTTGACGCAATCGCTCCTCGGCCACGTCAAGGACCTGCGCGAGGAGGGGATGACGGTGCTGTTCGTCGAGCACGACATGGACATGGTCCGCGACATCTCCGACTGGGTCATCGTGATGGCCCAGGGCAAGGTGGTCGCCGAGGGACCGCCCGACGTGGTGATGGCCGACCCGGCCGTCATCGACGCCTACCTCGGCGGGCACCACGACGCCCCCCTCACCGAGGCGGACGAGCAGGAGCAGCTGGCAGAGGCAGAGAGGGCGCTCGACGCCGAGCGCACCGAGGCGGAGGGTCTGTGATGGCGAGCGGGATGTCCAAGGATTCCACGGCGCCCGTGGATCGACGGGCGCACGAGAGGGGCGCCGACCAGGCCCTGCTGCGGGCGGACGAGCTGATCGCCGGATACCTGCCCGGCGTCAACATCCTCAACGGCTCGGACCTGTACGTCGGGGAGGGCGAGCTGGTCGGCATCATCGGCCCCAACGGCGCCGGGAAGTCGACCCTGCTCAAGGCGCTGTTCGGGCTCGTGCAGGTGCGCAGCGGCACGGTGACGCTGCGCGGGCAGGACATCACGGGCCTGAAGGCCAACAAGCTGGTGGCCCGCGGTGTCGGCTTCGTCCCGCAGAGCAACAACGTGTTCCCCTCGCTCACGATCGAGGAGAACCTGCAGATGGGCGTCTACCAGAAGCCGTCCACGTTCAAGAAGCAGTTCGAGTTCGTGGCCGGGCTGTTCCCCGCACTGGCGGACCGACGCAGCCAGCGGGCCGGCTCGCTGTCCGGTGGTGAGCGGCAGATGGTGGCGATGGGGCGCGCCCTGATGATGGAGCCGTCCGTGCTGCTGCTCGACGAGCCGTCCGCAGGCCTGTCCCCCGCGCTGCAGGACGAGGTCTTCATCCGCACGCGCCAGATCAACAAGGCCGGCGTCTCGGTCATCATGGTCGAGCAGAACGCCCGCCGCTGCCTGCAGATCGTGGACCGCGGCTACGTGCTGGACCAGGGCCGCAACGCGTACACGGGCACCGGCAGGTCGCTCGCGAACGACCCCAAGGTGATCGAGCTCTACCTCGGCACGCTCGCGAAGGCCTAGGGGGGCCCACCCGCCAGTCTCGCTGGCAGCCGGCAGAACGCAGGAACGCCCCCCAGCCTCTCGGCTGGGGGGCGCTCTCGCGTCTCGCGTGGGGTCGGATCAGACCTCACCCTCCACGTACTCGAGGTTCGTGTACTTGTTGTCCTCGCCGTACTCGTAGATGCCGATCGTCGCCGAGTCCGGCTCGCCCGCGTCGGTGAAGTCGACCGGACCGGAGACACCGTCGTAGTCGATGTCGGTGCCCTCCTCCAGCAGCGCGGCGCAGTCGGCGAAGGTGGTGCACTTCTCGCCTTCCTTGCTGATCTCCACCAGCTTGCTGCCGATCGCCTCGCCGCTGTCCGACTCCGCCGCGATCGCCGCCAGGGCGATCATCACGGTGGTGTCGTAGGACTCCTTGCTGTAGCTGAAGTCCGTCAGCGCCGGGTCCACCGCCAGGAGGCGCGCCTGGAAGTCGTCGCCCTCGGCATCGGGCCCACCGGGCAGCGTGCCCTTGGTTCCTGCCAGGGTGCCCGGCTGGAAGTCCTTGCTGTAGTCCGCGAGGTTGCCGTCCACCAGGTAGAGGGGGACGGTGTCCGGACCGATCCCCTGCGCGATCAGCTCGGGAAGGATCTTCTTCGTCTCCTCGAAGCCGATCACGACGATGGCTTCGGGGTTGGAGGCCTTGAGCTGGCCGACCTCGGCGGAGAACGTGGCCGCCTCGGGGTTGTAGATGATCTTGGCGGTAGCGGTGCCGCCGCCCTCACCCACGGTGGACTCCACCGCATCGGCGAGGCCGTTTCCGTACGCGTCGTCGAGCGCCATGATGCCGACGTCGAGGTAGCCGTCCTCGATCAGGAGGTTGCCCAGGACGCGCCCCTGCAGGACGTCGGACGGGGCAGTACGGAAGTACAGGCCCTTGTCGTCGTAGTCGGTGAAGGCCGGGGACGTGTTGGCCGGCGAGAAGTGGACCACGCCCGCACCGGTGATCTTGTCGATCACGGTGAGCGAGACCCCGGAGGAGGCGGCGCCGATGATGGCGTCGACGTCCTCGCTGATCAGGCGGTCGGACGTCTGCGAGGCGATGTCGGTGGTGGTGTCGCCCGAGTCGCCGTCGATCTTGACGACGTCCTTGCCGAGCACCCCGCCGGCGGCGTTGATCTCGTCGACCGCCATCTGCACCCCCGCGAACTCGGGCGGGCCCAGGAACGCCAGGCTCCCGGTCTGCGGAAGCAGCGTGCCGACGGTCAGGGTGCCGTCACCCGCAGGCGCCGCACCGGACGCCGATGACGACTCGGTGGTGCCGGCGGGCTCTTCGTCGCCACCGCAGGCCGCAAGGGCCAGGGCCGCGGCCCCAAGCACCGCCGTCGTGCGCCATGCGCGCGAAGATCGGATCATGAACAGTCTCCTTCTGCCGGCTGGACCCGGTGGTCCAGCACCTCTGGTGCGCCGAACGTACCGTCCGGGGTGGCCCGGGCGAGGTGCTTCCGGGCGCACTGACCCTTCTGATGCCGACTCGTGACCTCCGTCACCCACCCGGCACCACGGCCCTGCCCGTGCTCGACGCCACAGCGGAACGAGGTCGTGTCTCAGCCCCTTGGCGTGCGACCGCGGCTCTTCTCCGCGGGCTTGGCGGCCTGCGACACCACGACGTCGGCCACCTCGCGCATGCTGAGCCGCCGGTCCATCGAGGTCTTCTGGATCCAGCGGAACGCCTCCGGCTCGGAGAGCCCCATCGACTGCATCAGCAGGCCCTTCGCGCGCTCGACCTGCTTGCGGGTCTCGAACCGCTCGGTGACGTCGGCGATCTCGGCCTCCAGGGCGAGGATCTCGCGGTGCCGGCTGATCGCGATCTCCACTGCGGGCAGCAGCTGGGAGGAGCTGAACGGCTTGACCACGTAGGCCATCGCACCGGCGTCCCGCGCCCGCTCCACCAGCTCGGTCTGCGAGAACGCCGTGAGCAGGACGACCGGCGCCAGTCGCGCCCTGCCGATCCGCGCGGCCGCGGTGATGCCGTCCATCACGGGCATCTTGACGTCCATGACGACGACGTCGGGCCGGGTCTCCTCGGCCAGCCGCACGGCCGCCTCGCCGTCACCGGCCTCCCCCACGACGTCGAACCCGTTCTCGCGCAGCGTCTCCACGACGTCGAGCCGGATGATGGCCTCGTCCTCCGCCACCACGACGCGGCGCCGCGCCGGCACCGCCTCGGTCGGCTCCGTCGCAGGAGTGGGCTCGGGCGTCGGCGTCGTCTCGCTGGTGGTCACGTCGGATAGCCTATGACCGACGTGTTCCGCGCACGTGAGCCCCGGTAGTCCAATGGCAGAGACAATGGCTTCAAACTCCATCCAGTGTGGGTTCGAGTCCCACCCGGGGTACCTGTCAGAGCCCGCCGCCACGATGGCGACGTGCACCCTCCCGGCACGGTCGACGCCGCCCGCACCCTGCTGGCGCGCCTGACCGATCGCCACCCTACTCGACCGGGCTGGCGTACGCGGGGGCCAAGCCGTCGACCGCGTCGCCCATCGTGTGCACCCGCATCGCGTTCGTCGAACCGGGGATCCCGGGGGGCGAGCCGGCGACGATCATCACCTCGGCGCCGCGCTCCACCCGGCCGATGCTGAGCAGCTGCTCGTCGACCTGGCGCACCATCTCGTCGGTGTGCTTCACGTACGGCGCGAGGAACGTCTCGATCCCCCACGACAGCGCGAGCTGGGACCGCACCCGCGACTCCGGGGTGAACGCCAGCACGGGGATGCGGGAGCGCAGCCGCGACATCCGCCGGGCCGAGTCCCCGGACTGGCTGAACGTGACCAGGAACTCCACGCCGAGCAGCTCGCCCACCAGCGAGGCCGCCCAGGTGATCGCCCCGCCCTTCGTGCTGGGCTGGGTGCCGAGCGGCTGGATCCGGTCCAGGCCGTGGTCCTCGGTGTTCTCGATGATCCGCGCCATCGTGCGCACCGCCTCGAACGGGTACGCGCCCACGCTGGTCTCGCCGGAGAGCATCAGCGCGTCGGCGCCGTCGAGCACCGCGTTGGCGGCGTCGGAGGCCTCGGCGCGGGTGGGCCGCGGGGCGGTGATCATCGACTCGAGCACCTGGGTGGCGACGATCACCGGCTTGGCGTTGCGGCGTGCGACCTCGACGGCGCGCTTCTGCACCAGCGGGACCTGCTCGAGCGGCAGCTCCACGCCGAGGTCGCCCCGGGCGACCATGATGGCGTCGAAGGCCTGCACGATCTCGACCAGGTTCTCGACCGCCTGCGGCTTCTCGATCTTGGCGATGATCGGGACGTGGAGGCCCTCCTCGGTCATGATCGCGCGGACGTCGTCGACGTCGGCGGCGCTGCGCACGAACGACAGCGCAACCATGTCGACGCCGGTGCGCAGCGCCCAGCGGAGGTCCTGGGCGTCCTTGTCCGACAGGGCCGGGACGCTGACGGCGACACCGGGCAGGTTCAGGCCCTTGTGGTTGCTGACCGGCCCGGGGACGACGACCTCGGTGTGCACGTCGTGGCCGTCGACCTCGAGCACCGTGAGCGAGACCTTGCCGTCGTCGACCAGGATCGCGTCGCCGACAGCGACGTCGCCGGGGAGCCCCTGGTAGGTGGTGGAGGCCCGCTCGGCGGTTCCCTCGACCTCGTCGGTGGTGATCGTGAACCGCTGGCCCCTGGCCAGCAGGACCGGCCCGGCGGCGAACCGTCCGAGCCGGATCTTCGGACCCTGCAGGTCGGCGAAGATGCAGACGGCGCGGCCCGTCTCGTTGCTGGCGCGACGCACGTCGTCGTACGCGGTGAGGTGGTCGGCGTGGGCGCCGTGGCTCAGGTTCAGGCGGGCGACGTCCATGCCGGAGCGCACGAGCTCCAGGACGTCCTCATACCTCCCGACCGCGGGACCCAGGGTGCAGACGATCTTGGCTCGGCGCATGGCTCCAACCTAAGGGGATCGAGGCTCAGCTGGTGACGCGGGTCACACGCTGGACAGGTCGACGGGCGGGTCAGACCGTGAGGGGGCGGGCGGTGGGCGGGATCGGCACCGGGAGGCTGGACGACCCGGTCAGGAAGGTGTCGACACCCGCTGCGCAGGCCCGGCCCTCGGCGATCGCCCAGACGATGAGCGACTGCCCGCGGCCGGCGTCACCGGCCACGAAGACGCCTCGGCGAGAAGACATGTACTGCAGGTCGCGCTTGACGTTGCCGCGCTCGTCGAGCTCCACGTCGAGCTGGTCCACGAGGCCGGCCTGCTGCGGTCCGGTGAAGCCCATCGCGAGCAGCACCAGCTGCGCAGGGATCTCGCGCTCCGAGCCGGCCACCGGGGTGAACCGGCCGTCGACCATCTCGACCTCCTCGAGCCGCAGAGCGGCGACCGCGCCGTGGCCGTCGTCGACGAGCTCCTTGGTGCTGACGGCATAGACGCGCTCGCCGTTCTCCTCGTGCGCGCTCGTGACCCGGTAGAGCATCGGGTACGTGGGCCAGGGCTGGGCCGAGGCACGTTCCTCCCCCGGCCGCGGCATGATCTCCAGCTGCGTGACCGATCGGGCACCCTGCCGGGTGGAGGTGCCGAGGCAGTCGGCGCCGGTGTCGCCGCCACCGATGATGACCACGTCCTTGCCCCCCGCGCTGACCAGCGCCTCTCCGGGGAGAGCGTTCTCGCCGAGCGCGGCCCGGTTGGCCGGCGGGAGGAAGTCCATCGCCTGCAGGACGCCGTCGAGCTCGCGCCCGGGTACGGGCAGGTCGCGCGGGAGGGTGGCACCGATCGCGAGCACCACGGCGTCGTACCGGTCGACCAGCTGGCTGCCCGACAGCGATCCCTCGCCGCTGCCGCCGACGTCGGTGCCGGGACGGAACCGGGTGCCCTCTGCCGCCATCTGCTCGAGCCGGCGGTCGAGCACGCCCTTCTCCATCTTGAACTCGGGGATGCCGTAGCGCAGCAGGCCGCCGATCCTGTCGGCGCGCTCGAACACCGCGACGGTGTGGCCGGCGCGGGTCAGCTGCTGCGCGGCGGCCAGGCCGGCCGGGCCGGACCCCACGACGGCGACGGTGTGGCCCGAGAGCCGGTCCGGCGGCTGCGGACGCACGGTTCCGCGCGCGAAGGCGCGGTCGACGATCGAGACCTCGACCTGCTTGATCGTCACGGCCGGCTGGTTGATGCCGAGGACGCAGGACGCCTCGCAGGGGGCGGGGCACAGCCGTCCAGTGAACTCGGGGAAGTTGTTCGTGGCGTGCAGCCGCTCGATCGCCTCGTCCCAGTCGTCGCGCCAGACCAGGTCGTTCCACTCGGGGATCAGGTTCCCGAGCGGACAGCCCTCGTGGCAGAACGGGATGCCGCAGTCCATGCACCGCCCGGCCTGCCGCTGCAGCTGCGCCGGCTCCTGCGCCTCGTAGACCTCGCGCCAGTCCATGATCCGGACCGGGACTGGACGGCGCGCCGGCAGCTCGCGCTCGCGCTGGGACAGGAAGCCCTTCGGGTCAGCCACGGGTGCCCTCCATGATCCGGGACCACACGACGTCGCCGTCGGGGTCGAGTCCTTCGTCCTCGGCCGCGCTGCGCACCTGCAGGACGCGGGCGTACTCGCGCGGGACGAGCCGGGTGAGCCGCCCGGGGAGGGCGCCGGTGTCGTCCAGCAGGGCCCGCGCCACGGCTGACCCGGTGTGCTCGACGTGCCGCCGCAGCAGGTCGGTGACGACCTCGACGTCCGCCGCCTCGAGCGCCGCCGGGGTCAGCTCGCCGCTGGCCAGGGCCTGCGGGTTGAGCAGCTTCTCGTCCAGGTCGAGCACGTAGGCCGTGCCGCCCGACATGCCCGCCCCGAAGTTGCGGCCCGTGGGTCCGAGCACCAGGACGGTGCCGCCGGTCATGTACTCGCAGCCGTGGTCACCCACGCCCTCGACCACCGCGGTGGCACCCGAGTTGCGCACGCAGAACCGTTCTCCGACCAGGCCCCTCAGGAACAGCTCGCCGGAGGTCGCGCCGTAGCCGATCACGTTGCCGGCGATGACGTTGTCCTCGGCCGCGAATGGCGAGGCGTGGTCGGGCGCGACCACCAGGGTCCCGCCGCACAGGCCCTTGCCGACGTAGTCGTTGGCGTCGCCCACGAGCCGCAGCGTGACACCGCGGGGCACGAACGCCCCGAACGACTGTCCGCCCGAGCCGGTCAGCGTGATGTCGATCGTGCCGGGCGCCAGGCCGTCGACGCCGAACCGCTTGGTGACCTCGTGCCCGAGCATGGTGCCCACGGTGCGGTTGACGTTCCGCACCGCCACCGAGCCACGCACCAGCTCGCCGTTCTCGAGGGCGTCGGCCGACATCGTGATGAGGTCGTGGTCCAGCGCCTTCGCGAGGCCGTGGTCCTGGGCCGTCGTGCGGTGCAGCGACGCACCGTCCGGGATCTCGGGCACGTGCAGGATCGGGCTGAGGTCGAGCCCCGAGGCCTTCCAGTGCTCCACGGCGGTGCGCGTGTCGAGCAGCTCGGCGTGGCCGACGGCCTCCTCGACCGAGCGGAAGCCGAGCGCGGCGAGGTACTCGCGCACCTCCTCGGCGATGAACTCGAAGAAGTTCACGACGAACTCGGGCTTGCCCGAGAACCGTTGCCGCAGATCGGGGTTCTGCGTCGCGACGCCCACCGGGCAGGTGTCGAGGTGGCAGACCCGCATCATGATGCAGCCCGACACGACCAGGGGTGCGGTGGCGAAGCCGAACTCCTCCGCCCCGAGCAGTGCGGCCACCACGACGTCGCGGCCGGTCTTTAGCTGGCCGTCGGCCTGCACGACGATGCGATCCCGCAGTCCGTTGAGCAGCAGTGTCTGCTGGGTCTCGGCGAGCCCGAGCTCCCACGGCGCACCCGCGTGCTTGAGCGAGGTGAGCGGGCTGGCACCGGTCCCGCCGTCGTGGCCGGAGATGAGCACGACGTCGGCGTGCGCCTTGCTCACGCCGGCCGCCACCGTGCCGACGCCGACCTCGCTCACCAGCTTGACGTGGATGCGCGCGGACGGGTTGGCGTTCTTGAGGTCGTGGATCAGCTGGGCGAGGTCCTCGATCGAGTAGATGTCGTGGTGCGGCGGCGGCGAGATGAGGCCCACGCCGGGTGTCGAGTGCCGGGTGCGCGCCACCCACGGGTACACCTTGGGACCGGGCAGCTGACCGCCCTCGCCGGGCTTGGCTCCCTGCGCCATCTTGATCTGGATGTCGTCTGCGTGGGTGAGGTACATGCTCGTCACGCCGAACCGGCCGGAGGCGACCTGCTTGATCGCCGAGCGGCGCTCCGGGTCGAGCAGGCGGTCGACGTCCTCGCCGCCCTCGCCGGTGTTGGACTTGGCGCCCAGCCGGTTCATCGCGATCGCGAGGGTCTGGTGCGCCTCGGCGGAGATCGAGCCGTAGCTCATCGCACCGGTGGAGAACCGGGTGACGATCGAGGCGACGTCCTCGACCTCCTCGATCGGGACGGGGGGACGCGAGCCGGTGCGCAGCGCGAACAGGCCCCGCAGCGTCATCAGCCGCTCGGACTGCTCGTCCACGCGGGAGGTGTACTGCTTGAAGACGTCGTAGCGGCCGCTGCGGGTGGCGTGCTGCAACCGGAACACGGTCTGCGGGTCGAACAGGTGCGGCTCGCCCTCGCGACGCCACTGGTACTCGCCGCCGATGATGAGCCGTCGGTGCGCCGGCCGCAGGCCGCCCCGCGGGTACGCCGTGGCGTGCCGGGCGGCGACCTCATCGGCGACGACCTCGATGCCGGTGCCGCCGAGCTGGGTGGTGGTGCCGGTGAAGTAGGCGTCGACGAGGTCCTGGACCAGACCGATCGCCTCGAACACCTGCGCGCCCCGGTACGAGGCCACGGTCGAGATACCCATCTTGCTCATCACCTTGAGCACGCCCTTGCCGAGCGCGTAGATCAGCTTGCGCACCGCTGCCTCGGAGTCGATGCCCTGGATCTGGCCGCTGCGACAGAGGTCCTCGACCGACTCCATCGCGAGGTACGGGTTCACCGCCGCCGCGCCGTACCCGATGAGCAGGGCGACGTGGTGCACCTCGCGGACGTCGCCGGCCTCGACGACCAGGCCGACCTGGGTGCGGGTCTTCTCCCGGATCAGGTGGTGGTGCACCGCGCTGGTGAGCAGGAGGGACGGGATCGGTGCGTGGTCGGCGTCGGAGTCGCGGTCGGAGAGCACGACGAAGCGGGCGCCGGTGTCGATCGCCTCCGAGACCTCCTCGCAGATCTCGAACAACCGCTCCACCAGGGCCGCTCCCCCGCCGTCGACCCGGTACAGGCCCTTGACCTTGACGGTCGCGAAGCCGGGCAGGTCGCCGTCGCGGTTGATGTGCAGGACCTTGGCCAGCTCGTCGTTGTCGATCACCGGGAAGTCCAGGACCACCTGGCGGGCGTGCGCCGGCGAGGCCGAGAGCAGGTTGCCCTCAGGACCCATGACGGTGCCGAGGGAGGTGACGAGCTCCTCGCGGATGGCGTCCAGCGGCGGGTTGGTCACCTGGGCGAACAGCTGGGTGAAGTAGTCGAACAGCAACCGGGGACGGGTCGACAGCACGGCGACCGGGGTGTCGGTCCCCATCGAGCCGATCGGCTCCAGGCCGGTGCGCGCCATCGGCGCGACGAGGATCCGCAGCTCCTCCTCGGTGTACCCGAAGGTCTGCTGGCGGCGGGTGACCGAGGAGTGCGTGTGCACGATGTGCTCGCGCTCGGGCAGGTCGGCCAGCCGGACGAGGCCTGCGTGCAGCCACTCGTCGTACGGGTGCTGCGCCGCCAGCTCGGACTTCACCTCGTCGTCGTCGACCAGCCGTCCGGCCTCGGTGTCGACCAGGAACATCCGGCCGGGCTGGAGCCGGCCCTTGCGCACGACCGACGCGGGGTCGAGGTCGAGCACGCCGGCCTCGCTGGCCAGCACCACGAGGCCGTCGTCGGTGACCCAGTAGCGCGACGGCCGCAGGCCGTTGCGGTCCAGCACCGCGCCGATCACCGAGCCGTCGGTGAAGACGAGGTCGGCCGGGCCGTCCCAGGGTTCCATGAACATCGAGTGGAACTCGTAGAACGCCTTGCGGGCCGGGTCCATCGAGTCGTGGTTCTCCCACGCCTCCGGGATCATCATCAGCACTGCGTGCGGCAGCGAGCGGCCACCGAGGTGCAGCAGCTCGAGCACCTCGTCGAAGGAGGCCGAGTCCGAGCCCGCCGGATCGCAGATCGGCGAGAGCCGCTGCAGGTCACCGGGGATGACCTCGCTGACCAGCTGGCTCTCCCGGGCGTGCATCCAGTTCCGGTTGCCGCGGACGGTGTTGATCTCGCCGTTGTGCGCGATGTACCGGTAGGGGTGCGCGAGCGGCCAGGACGGGAAGGTGTTGGTCGAGAACCGTGAGTGCACGACCGCGAGGGTGGTGGCGAACCGCCGGTCGGACAGGTCGGGGAAGAACGGCTCGAGCTGACCGGTCGTGAGCATGCCCTTGTAGAGCATGGTGCGGCTCGACAGCGAGGCGAGGTACACCCCGGCCTCGTGCTCGATCCGCTTGCGGGCGCAGAACGCCAGCCGGTCCAGCGCCAGCCCGCGCAGCGGCAGCGACGCCGCGACGACGAACACCTGGCGGAATCGCGGCATGCAGCCGCGGGCGAGCGAGCCGACGAGCGAGGCGCTGACGGGGACGTCGCGCCACCCGAGCACGACGAGGTCCTCCTCGGCGCAGATCCGCTCCACCTCGGCGACGGCGTGGTCGGCCTCGTCGTCGTCCTGCGGCAGGAAGACCATGCCCACGGCGTAGGCGCCCGCAGCCGGCAGGTCGACGTCGACCACCTCGCGCAGGAAGGCGTCCGGGACCTGGGTGAGGATGCCGGCGCCGTCGCCGGAGTCGACCTCGGCACCGACCGCGCCGCGGTGGTCGAGGTTGCGCAGCGCCGTGAGCGCGTGCTCGACGATGTCGTGGCCGGCCGTGCCCCGCATGGTCGCGACGAAGGCCACGCCGCAGGCGTCGTGCTCGTGGGTCCCGGTGTACAGGCCCTGGGCCGGGGGGCGGGCGGAGAAGCGCTCGAGGGGCGATGGCACGGGCACCGTCCTTGGGGTTCTGGCCGCTGCGCGCGACGCAGTGGGGGCGGGGTCCACCGGCCTTGGCCGGGGGGTTGCGTCCGGGGGAACCCGGACGGCCGGAGGGATCGTCGCTGGCCCCTCCACTCGGTCCGCAGATTACACGACGGGAACCTGCCCGGCCGAGCACGGTTCGGCCAGTCGTCCCACGATCTGGGATCGAACGTCCTGATCCGTGGGACGCATGCACGGTCATCCCGCCCGTCCCGGGACGCGCCCGGCGGCGGGTCGAGCGCCTCGTCCCGCGGCGTCCGGCATGCTGTGCGCGACGGGGTCCGACAGGGTCGATCGAGAGTGCCGGGGGTGTGGTGTGGAGGTGCTGGCGACGTTCGCCTACTGCCTGGCCAGCGCCGTCGTCTGGGTGATGAACGCCGAGGCCTACCTGCTGGTCGCGGCCACGACGATGGACACGCCCGCGGTGCTGCTGGCGCTGGCCGCCTCGTCCGGCCAGGTGGCCGGGAAGATGCTCTTCTACCTGCTCGGGCTCGGCGCGGTGCGCAGCACCTGGTTGCAGGGCAAGGCCGTCACCAAGGGCAGGTTCGTGGAGTGGATGCGACGGCTGGGCGAGTGGTGCGCCGAGCACCCGACCCGGGCGTTCGCGGTGGTGGCGGTCAGCGCGGTCGTGGGGCTGCCGCCGATCGCGGCCACCTCGGTGCTGGCGGGGACGCTACGGATGCGCTGGTGGGTCTTCGCCCTGACGGCGTGGGCCGGCCGGTTCGTGCGCTTCCTGCTCGTGCTCCAGGTCCCGGGGCTCTTCGGCTACGAGTGAGCCGTCGTCGACCACCCCTGGTCCGCGTCCGGGCCGCCAGGCCGAGGTCTCGCGGCCTGGGTGCCGGCGGGCGCTGATCGCGAAGAACGCCGCGGCCACGGCGAACAGCACGATCGAGGTCCAGATGTTGAGCCGCAGGCCCAGTACGCGCTCGGCGTCGTCGATCCGGAGTGCCTCGATCCAGACCCGTCCGAGCGTGTACAGGCCCACGTAGCCCCAGAACACCCGCCCGTGGCCGAGCCGGAACCGGCGGTCCAGCCACAGCAGCAGCACTGCCGCCGCGACGTTCCACAGCAGCTCGTACAGGAACGTGGGGTGGAAGGTGCTGAAGTCCTCGAACCCCTCGGGCCGGAACGGCGGGTCGATCGCCAGCGCCCACGGCAGGTCGGTGGGGCGGCCGAACAGCTCCTGGTTGAACCAGTTGCCGAGCCGCCCGATCGCCTGCGCCAGCAGCACCCCGGGCGCCACGGCGTCGGCGAACACCGACAGCCGCAGACCGGCCCGACGGCACCCGATGGCCGCGCCCACCGCGCCCAGGGCGACCGCGCCCCAGATGCCGAGCCCGCCCTCCCAGATCCGCAGCGCCTTGGCGGGGTCGCCGTCTGGACCGAAGTAGGCGTCCGGCGAGGAGATCACGTGGTAGAGCCGACCGCCGACGATGCCGAACGGCACCGCCCAGATCGCGACGTCGGCCACGGCCCCGGACGGACCGCCCCTGGCCACCAGCCGTCGGTCGCCCAGCCAGATGGCCAGCACGATTCCCGCCAGGATGAACAGCGCGTAGGCACGGATCGGGAACGGGCCGAGGTGCCACACCCCCTGGGACGGGCTGGGGATCACCTGCAGGATGTTCATGGCTCGTCCCTCGCCCTGATCCGCTCGCTCATGCCGGAGATCATGCCGTGCCGATCCCCGTACCCCGGTGCGTGCCCGAGCTCCCGGCGGCGGCGGCGGCATCGTCGACGGGCGTGACCGCGTGCACCGCCTCGGCCAGGGCACCGGCGAGCGCAGCCAGCCGACGACGGCCGTCGGCCGGGTCGTCGGCCTCGAGCAGGCACCGCACCAGCGCCGACCCGACGATCACGCCGTCGGCGTACTGCGCCACCTCGGCCGCCTGGTCAGGGGTCGAGACACCGAGCCCCACGCAGACGGAGCGCTCGACCCCTGCGTCGGCGGCGGCCTGGCGGCTGCGCAGCACCAGTGCGCGCGCCATCGAGCCGACGCTGGCCCGCTCGCCCGTGACCCCCATCAACGAGGCGGCGTAGACGAAGCCGCGGCACGCAGCCACGGTGTCGGCCAACCGCAGCTCGGTGGACGACGGCGCGACGAGGAAGACCTTGTCGAGGTCGTGGGCGTCAGCGGCCTCGACCCACTCCTGGCCGCTGTCCGGTGTGAGGTCGGGGGTGATGAGCCCGGCTCCCCCGGCGGCGGCCAGGTCGCGGGCGAAGGCGGGGGGCCCGTACCGCAGCACCGGGTTCCAGTAGGTCATGACGACGACCGCGGCGTCGACGCGGTGCGCCGCCACCTGCTCGACGCTGGCGAGGACGTCGCGGGTGCGGGTGCCCTCTGCGAGCGCCAGCACGCACGCCTGCTGGATGACGGGCCCGTCCAGGGACGGGTCGGAGTACGGAAGTCCGAGCTCGACCAGGTCGACGCCGCTGTCGAGGAGCACCTTGGAGGCCTCGACCGCCCCTGCGACGTCGGGGAAGCCGGCCGGGAGGTAGCCGATCAGGGCGGACGAGCCCTCGGACCGGGTGCGCGCCAGCACCTGCGCCGAGCGGGTGCCGGTCAACGGGGTGCCCGCGAGGACGGCTCCGGCAGGGGGTGGGCGTCGGCGTCCGGCTCGTCGAGCAGCCCGAACCAGTGCGCGGCGGTGTCGACGTCCTTGTCCCCGCGTCCGGACAGGTTCACCAGGATCAGCCCGTCCGGGCCCAGCCGGCGACCCTCGCGCAGCGCGCCGGCCAGGGCGTGCGCGCTCTCGATCGCGGGGATGATCCCCTCGGTGCGGGCCAGCAGCGCCATCGCGTCCATCGCGTCGGTGTCGGTGACGCCCTCGTAGCGGGCCCGCCCGGTGGCGTGCAGCCAGGAGTGCTCGGGGCCGACCCCGGGGTAGTCCAGGCCCGCCGAGATCGAGTGCGACTCGACCGTCTGGCCGTCGTCGTCCTGCAGGACGAAGGTGCGCGCTCCGTGCAGCACACCGGGGTCGCCGGCCGAGATCGAGGCGGCGGTGCGGCCGGTGTGGATGCCGTCGCCGGCGGCCTCGAGGCCGAGCAGCTCGACGTCGGCGTCGTCGTAGAACGCGTGGAAGATGCCGATCGCGTTCGAGCCGCCGCCGACGCAGGCCGCGACCACGTCGGGCAGTCGTCCGGTCAGCTCGAGCACCTGCGCCCGCGCCTCGACGCCGATGACGCGCTGGAGGTCGCGCACCATCGCGGGGAAGGGGTGCGGGCCGGCCGCGGTGCCGAACAGGTAGAAGGTGTCGTCGACGTGCGAGACCCAGTCGCGGAACGCCTCGTTGATGGCGTCCTTGAGCGTGCGGGAGCCGGCGGTGACCGGAACGACCTCGGCACCGAGCAGACGCATCCGGGCCACGTTCAGCGCCTGCCGCTGGGTGTCCTGCTCGCCCATGTAGACGGTGCAGCTCATCCCCATCAGCGCCGCAGCGGTGGCGCTGGCGACGCCGTGCTGGCCGGCCCCGGTCTCGGCGATCACCCGGGTCTTGCCCATCCGGCGCGCCAGCAGCGCCTGGCCGAGCACGTTGTTGA
>JBBQSN010000048.1:0-21631 GCA_038213835.1 Actinomycetales bacterium | reverse complement strand
CGTCGATGGTGTCGCAGTAGCCGGCCAGGGCCTCGTCGACCGCGTTGTCGACCACCTCCTGCACCAGGTGGTGCAGGCCACGCTCGCCGGTGGACCCGATGTACATGCCCGGGCGCTTGCGGACGGCCTCCAGGCCCTCCAGCACGGTGATGGCGCTGGCGTCGTAGCTGCCGTCGCCGTCGAGGTGGGCCAGGGACGGCGCCTCGTCCGGGTGCGCGGTGGGCTCCAGGTCGGTGAGGTCGGGCTTGGCCTGCTCCGGCTGAAGGGCCTGCTCCGGCTGAACGGCCTGCTCCGGCTGGTCGGGCTGCTGGCTGGACGGTGCGTCGTCGGCCACGAAGGTCGGCTCCCTGCGTCGCGGTTGCCGAGAGGGTGCTCCCGACATGGCGGACGGTCACCCGCTGGGGTGACCGTCGACCCCCATCCTAGACCCTCTCGGCCGCCAGATGGTGCTCCTGATGACCCGCAGAGGCCGATTTCCCTGCCTGACCGGGGCAGGTTCGACTCCCCCCACGGCTCCAGGTCCCTCAAGGCCGCTGCACGCCGTTCCGACGCGCGGGGGGCGAGGGGGCTCAGCCGTAGGTGTCGCGGGGGCCGCGACCCCCCTGCACCGAGCGGTACCCACGCTTCCAGGACGGCCCGGACGGACCCTTGACGACCAGCTTCACCACGACGCCGGACCCGAGCTCTTCGGTGAGGCGGGCGAGCACCGTGGGGGCGAGCAGCCGGACCTGGGTGGCCCAGGCGGTGGAGTCGGCGCGCACGGTCAGGACGCGGTCGGCGAACGTCTCCGGGACGCAGTGCGCCGCGACCTCCTCGCCGACGATCTGGTCCCATCTGCCCATCACACCGCCGACGGCGACCGGGGTGGTCCAGGCCCGCTCGGTCAGCAGCCGCTGGATCGTGCGGGCGAACGGCTGGGGGTCGCGGTCGTCGGCGCCGGACCCCGAGCGCGCGCCGTCCTCACGTCGTCGCCTGGACCCGGTGCGCCCCTTGGCCGGGCTACCGGGCCGCAGCCCCTTGGCCGCCGCCGCCGCCCGGGCCCGGGCCAGCGCCGCCCTGGCCGCACCCGCACCCCCCTCGGCCGGGACGTCGTCGGTGGGCTGGACCGGATCGGCACCCGGAGACCCGGCTCCCTTCGGTCCGGGGGTCTCAGTCACGGGTGACCTCACCGGCCCGCACCACGACCCGGTCGCCGACCAGCTCGGGCGGGACGTCGGCCTCGACCGCCGCGGTCACCAGCACCTGCTCGGCACCGGCGACCAGGCCCGCGAGGCGGGTGCGCCGGCCGGAGTCGAGCTCGGCGAAGACGTCGTCGAGCACCAGCACCGGATCACCGTCACCCGAGCCGGCCTCGGACCGCAACAGCTGGTAGGACCCGAGCCGCAGCGCCAGCGCGAACGACCAGGACTCGCCGTGGCTGGCGTACCCCTTGGCCGGCAGCTCCCCGAGGTCGAGCAGCAGGTCGTCGCGGTGCGGGCCGACGAGCGACTGGCCGCGCTCCACCTCGCGCGGCCTGGCCTGCGTGAGCGCGGCGGTCATCGCCTCCACGAGCACGGCGCGGCCGGGGAGCTCGCCGTCGCCCGCCAGCGCGGGCCCGATGCCGGGCAGCACCTCGTCCACGCTGGAGCGGTAGCCGAGCACGGCCAGACCGGCGGCGTCCGAGACCCGCCGGTAGGCCTCGCGCACGTACGGCACCAGCCGGTGGACCAGGAACAACCGGGCCGCGAGCAGCTCGGCACCGAGGGTGGCGAGCTGGGCGTCCCACACGTCCAGGGTCGAGTCGACCGTGGCCCCGGAGGTGTCGCCGGTTGCGGAGGCGTCCTCGCGCCGCGGCCGGGACCGCCCGCGCCCGCGCGCCGGCGACGCCTGCTTCAGCAGCGTGTTCCGCTGCCGCAGCACCCGGTCGTAGTCCGCGCGGACCCCCGCGTAGCGCGGCGCCAGCAGCACCAGCAGGTCGTCGAGGAAGCGCCGCCGTCCCTCCGGGTCGCCCTTGACCAGGGCGAGGTCCTCGGGCGCGAACAGGACCGAGCGCAGCACCCCGAGCACCTCGCGCGGCCGGGGCACCGGCGAGCGGTTCAGCTTGGCCCGGTTGGCGCGTCCTGGCGTGATCTCGATCTCGACCACCGTGGTCCGGCCGTCGCGCTCGACCGCCGTGCGGATCACCGCCCGCTCGGCCCCGGCACGCACCAGCGGGGCGTCGGTGGCGACCCGGTGGCTGCCGAGCGTGGCCACGTAGCCGATCGCCTCGACCAGGTTGGTCTTGCCCTGCCCGTTCGGCCCCACCAGCGCGGTGGGGCCGGGTGAGAGCGCGAGCTCGACCTGCGGGTAGCTGCGGAAGTCGGCGAGCGAGAGGTGGCTGACGTGCAGGGCGGCCTCAGCGACCTTCGATGGTCTCGCCGGTGCCGGACGTGGGACCCGCCTCGTCCGCGTGCTCGGGGTCGGTGCCGGGGCCCTCGCCCGGCTCCAGCACCTCACCGGCCGCGGTGACGGCGTGGCCGCCGAACTGGTTGCGCAGGGCGGCGACCGCCTTGATCGCCGGGGAGTCCTCCTGGCGGGAGGCGAAGCGCGCGAAGAGCGCGGCGCTGATGACCGGCATCGGGACCGCGTTGGCGATCGCCTCCTCGACGGTCCAGCGGCCCTCGCCCGAGTCGTCGGCGTAGCCCTTGATCTGCTCCAGGCCCGGGTCCTCCTCGAGCGCCTTGACCAGCAGGTCGAGCAGCCAGGAGCGCACGACGGTGCCGCGGGTCCAGGCCTGGAAGGCCCCGTGCACGTCGGTGACGATGTCCTTGGCCATCAACAATTCGTACCCCTCGGCGTACGCGTGCATCAAGCCGTACTCGATACCGTTGTGCACCATCTTCGCGTAGTGACCGGCACCGATCGCCCCGGCGTGGACGAACCCCTCCTCTCGCGGCCCCTCCGGCCGCAGGGCGTCGAAGACGGGCATCGCGCGCTCGACCAGGGCGGCGTCACCGCCGACCATCAGGCCGTAGCCGTTGTCCAGGCCCCACACGCCACCGGAGACGCCGCAGTCGAGGTAGCCGACGCCGTGCTCGGCGAGCCTCTCCGCGTTGACGGCGTCCTGGCTGAACCGCGAGTTGCCGCCCTCGATCACCAGGTCGCCCTCGGAGAGCAGGCCGCAGAGCTCGTCGATCACAGGCTGGACGACCTCGACGGGCACCATGATCCAGACCGTGCGCGGAGCGGGCAGCGCCTCGACCATGGCCGCCAGCGTCGCGGTGTCCGAGACGTCCTGGTTGCGGTCGAAGCCGGTGACCTCGACACCCCCGCGGCGCAGCCGCTCACGCATGTTGTGGCCCATCTTGCCGAGGCCGACGAGTCCGATGTGCATGGGCGCTCCCGTGGGGGTGAGGTGGGGTCGGACGGAGGTGTGGCCTGCCGGCTCAGCCGGCCATCCGGACCGGCATCAGCAGGTACCGGTAGCCGGTGTCGTCCTCGCCCTCGGCGCTCTCCTGACCCGTGAGCACCGCCGGCTTGGTCGACTGGGTGAACGAGAGCCGCACGTGCGGGGTGCCGAGGGCCTGCAGGCCGTCGAGCAGGAAGCCGGGGTTGAAGGCGATCGTGATGTCCTCGCCGACCAGGTTCGCCTCGAGGCGCTCGGACGCCTGGGCGTCGTCGCCCTGACCGGCCTCGAGCACGACCTCGCCCTCGGCGAACGAGAGCCGGACCGGGGTGTTGCGCTCGGCGACCAGCGCCACGCGGCGCACCGCCTCGATCAGCGCCGCGGTGGTGACCACCGCGTAGGTCTGCGCCTGGGCAGGGAACAGCGCGCGCACCTTCGGGTAGTCGCCGTCGACCAGCAGCGAGGTGGTGCGACGGCCGCCGGCGGAGAAGCCGATCAGCTCCTGACCGCCGTCGGAGGACAGCGCCACGGTGACGTCGCCGCCCTGGCCCAGGGTCTTGGCGACCTCGGACAGCGTGCGCGCCCGCACCAGGGTGGCGGTCTCGGTGTCGCCGCCGGCGTTGCGCCAGGGCAGCTCGCGCATCGCGAGCCGGTACCGGTCGGTGGCCAGCAGCGTGACCGTGTCGCCGGTGATCTCCATCCGGACGCCGGTGAGGATCGGCAGCGTCTCGTCGCGGCTCGCGGCCACGGTGACCTGGGCGACGGCCGCACTGAACACCTCTGAGGAGACGGTGCCGGCCTCGGCCGGCATGTCCGGGCGGGCGGGGTACTCCTCGACCGGCATCGTCATCAGGGTGAACCGGCTCGCCCCGCAGGTGAGCACGATCTTGGAGCCCTCCTGGGCCAGCTCGACCGGCTTGTCGGGCAGGCTCCGGCAGATGTCGGCCAGCAGCCGGCCGGACACCAGCGCCTGACCGGGCTCGGTGACGTCGGCTGGGACCTCGACCCGGGCGGAGACCTCGTAGTCGAAGCCGGACAGCTGGAGCACGCCGTCGGCACCGGCCTCCAGCAGCAGACCGGCGAGGACCGGCACGGGCGGGCGGCTCGGCAGGGACCTCGCCGTCCACGTGACGGCCTCGGCCAGCACGTCGCGCTCAACGCGCAGCTTCACAACGACCCCTTCCGGACGGTCCACGGCCCCGCCGCCACAGGTCCCCCGGACGTCGGGGACGACCTCAGGGGACCGCACGCAGGATTGCGGGCCCGACAGTACGGCAGGACGACGGCCGGGGTGAACCTGGTCTCCCGGTCGACGTGGTGCTCGTCGCCCGGCGGTCGCCCGCCCGTCGTCGGTCGCTCGGGTCTGCGGGCAGGTTGTCCACATCCGCAGAGATGCCGTGTGATCCCCCTTCCTCGAGATGACCAGTTCTTCGTCGTCTTCGCCGCTGTGCACGCTGGGGACGAGCACCGTCGTCGCAGGTCAGCGGCCAGCACGCCTGTGGACGGCGTGTTGACGACGGACCTCCACCGCGTCCCTCGGTGTGGACGGACGGGCCGCGGGGCGGTGTCGTCCTGTCGTCATCCACCGGCCGTCCACCGGCTGTCCACCGTTCGCAGGACGTCCCGCGGTCGGCCGTGGATCGATCGGATCGGGGGGCGTGACGAAACGGGCGAAAACGGTTACCTCGATGTGTCCACAGAGTTGTCCACAGGTGTGGGAGACGAGGGAGAAGACCCCGAAGGGGCGGGTCGGGCGGGTCGGACCGGGCTCAGCCGCGAGGCTGCTGCCGGATCCGGTTCGTCAGCTCGGTGACCTGGTTGTAGATCGAGCGGCGTTCGGTCATCAGCTCGCGCACCTTGCGGTTCGCGTGCATCACGGTGGTGTGGTCGCGGCCACCGAAGGCCTGTCCGATCTTGGGCAGCGACAGGTCGGTCATCTCCCGGCACAGGTACATGGCGATCTGCCGGGCCGTGACGAGCACCCGCGAGCGCGAGGTACCGGTGAGGTCCTCGAGGGTCAGACCGAAGTAGTCGGCGGTCTGGGCCATGATCGTGGCCGCGGTGATGTCGTGGCCCCCGTCGTCGGAGATGAGGTCCTTGAGCACGACCTCGGCGAGCTGGAGGTCGACCGGCTGACGATTCAGGCTGGCGAACGCCGTCACCCGGATCAAGGCGCCCTCGAGCTCGCGGATGTTGGTCGAGATCTTGGAGGCGATGTACTCCAGGACGTCGTCCGGGGCTCGCAGCGAGTCGCCGATGGCCTTCTTGCGCAGGATCGCGATCCGGGTCTCGAGGTCGGGCGGCTGCACGTCGGTGAGCAGGCCCCACTCGAACCGCGAGCGCATCCGCTCCTCGAAGCCGGAGAGCTGCTTGGGAGGCAGGTCCGAGGTGATGACGACCTGCTTGTTCGCCTGGTGCAGCGCGTTGAAGGTGTGGAAGAACTCCTCCTGCGTCTGCACCTTGCCCTGCAGGAACTGGATGTCGTCGATGAGCAGCACGTCGACGTCGCGGTACCGGCGCTGGAACACCTGGGCCTTGTCGTCGCGGATCGAGTTGATGAACTCGTTCGTGAACTCCTCGGAGTTCACGTACCGGACCCGCACACCCGGGTACAGGTGCTGGGCGTAGTCGCCGATCGCGTGCAGCAGGTGGGTCTTGCCCAGGCCGGAGTCGCCGTAGACGAACAGCGGGTTGTACGCCTTGGCCGGCGCCTCGGCGACCGCGACCGATGCGGCGTGCGCGAACCGGTTCGAGGCGCCGATGACGAAGGTGTCGAAGGTGTAGCGCGGGTTCAGCCGAGCCGGCTCGATGCCGCGCTGGGTGTCGCGGGGACGCGTGGCGCCGCCGACATGCCGGCCGCTGAAGCCGCCGCCCGGGGCGAACGGGTCGTCGTCAGCGGTGCTCCGGTCGAGGGTGTGCGCCTCGGCCGCGCGGTCGTGCAGGTCGTCCGGCGCGGCGATGGCCGGTGCCGGGTCGTCGGGCACCGAGGCGGCGTCGGCGTCGACGGTGAAGGCGAGCCGGACCGGTTGGGAGAACCGGGTGCTCAGCAGCTCGGCGATCGGCTCGCGCAGGCGGCTCTCGATCATCTGCTTGGTGAGCTCGTCCGGGACGGCGAAGACGGCGGTGCCGTCGACCAGCACGAGGGGGCGCGAGAGCCGCAGGAAGGCCATCTGCTGGGGGCTGACCCGAGGGTCGTCCTGCAGGTCGGCGCTGACGAGCGGCCAGGCTGCGAGCAGGTCCGCGGAATCGGGCAAATCCAGCGCCTCCTTCGACGTCGCCCGGAGACGATCCACAGACTTGTCCACATCCTGTGGGGTCAGCACGTGGGACGGCAGCGAGGCCGGCACCGGTGGGTGGCGCCGGAGCGGGGGGAGAACCCCCGTCGCCGCTGGACCGTAACAACTCCGCGCGGCCGTCCACAAGCCGGTGCCGGGTCGTGACGAGGACGTGAAAGGGTCCTGCTGGCCGACCGGACCACCCAGCGCCCGGCGTGTCGTGCCCGGCGAGCGCCCGGTGGTGGGGATGATGGGGGTTTGGCCCGGTGGGCGGCGGGCCCGGGACCGGTTTGACCGCCTGTGCGTGCGGGCCGTACCGTGATCAGGCCTGTCGACCGGCCACTGTCGCATGCCCACGTACCTCGGGGACCCGTCCCCGCGGACCGTGGGCGTCCGGTGGTGTCCGGCCCCGAAGGGCACTGGCCGAAGGCGTGCGTCCGCGCACGCGAATACTTCCCCGCTCGAGCACCGGAGTCGTCGTGAGCAAGCGCACCTTCCAGCCCAACAACCGCCGTCGGGCCAAGACCCACGGCTTCCGCCTGCGGATGCGCACCCGTGCGGGCCGCGCCATCCTCGCTGCGCGCCGCCGCAAGGGCCGCGCCGAGCTGTCGGCCTGACACCCGCCCAGGACACCGCGACACCCACCCCGTGCTCCCGGCGACGCACCGCCTGACCCGGGGCCACGAGTTCTCCCTGGCCCTGCGCCACGGCGTGCGCGCTGGACGTCCTGCGGTGGTCGTCCACCTGGCGGTGCCGGGTGCCGCTGTCGGCACCGACCACCCGCTCGCGACGCTGCGACCAGCCGACCCCGCCCGGGTCGGCTTCGTCGTCTCCCGCGCGGTCGGTGGGTCGGTGGTCCGCCACCGGGTGCAGCGCCGGCTGCGGCACCTGATGATCCCCCTGCTCCCCGACCTGCCTGGAGGCTCCCTCGTGGTGGTCCGGGCGCTGCCGTCCTCGGCCGGTCGCACCAGCGCCGAGCTCGGTGCCGAGCTCGGGCCGGCGCTGCGGTCCTGCCTGCACAAGGCGGACGGCGTGCGGCCTGTGGTGTCGTCGTGAGCACCCTCAGGAGTGCCGGTCGGCTCCTGCTGCGCGTCCCCGCACTGGTCCTGATGCTGCTCGTGCGGGCGTACCAGCTGGTGGTCTCCCCGCTCCTCGGCCCCTCGTGCCGGTTCTACCCGTCCTGCTCGGCCTACGGGCTGGAGTCGCTGCGCGTGCACGGAGCGCTGCGCGGTACCTGGCTGACGGTCCGACGGCTGCTCCGTTGTCACCCGTGGAACCCCGGCGGCGTCGACGAAGTTCCTCCTGCGAGAGCGCACCGTCGACAGCGCGGCTCCCCGGACAGACACCAGCACCAGAACGCCTGAGCCTCGGCCCCGCGGGCCGCACCCTGACACCCACCACCTGGAGATCACGTTGGACATCCTGAAGCCGATCGAGTTCGTGGTGGCCTGGATCATGGTCCAGTTCCACACTGGGCTCTCCTCGCTCGGGATGGACCCGGCCTCCGGGTGGACGTGGGCGCTGTCCATCATCGGGCTGACCGTCGTCATCCGGATCATCCTGATCCCCCTGTTCGTCAAGCAGATCAACGCCTCTCGCGGCATGCAGCTGATCCAGCCCGAGCTGCGCAAGATCCAGGCGAAGTACAAGGGGAAGAAGGACGAGGCCTCGCGGCAGGCCATGACCAAGGAGACGATGGATCTCTACAAGAACACGGGGACCAACCCGTTCTCCTCGTGCCTGCCGATCCTGCTCCAGATGCCGATCTTCTTCGCGCTCTTCCGTGTGCTCAACGAGTACGTCGTCAAGCAGCGCGAGATCGGCCCCCTCACGAAAGAGCTCGCGGCGCAGGCCGACAACTCCTCGATCCTGGGTGCCCAGCTGTCCTCGACGTTCCTCAACAGCGGTGACAACGTCGAGGTGAAGATCCTCACCGTCGTGCTCGTCATCCTGATGTCGGCGTCGCAGTTCTTCACCCAGAAGCAGCTGATGAGCAAGAACATGCCGGCCTCGGCCATGGAGGGGAACCCCTTCATGCAGCAGCAGAAGGTGCTGCTGTACGTGCTGCCCCTGGTGTTCGCCGTCTCCGGCGTCAACTTCCCGATCGGCGTGCTCCTGTACTGGCTGACCACGAACTTCTGGTCGGCCGGCCAGCAGTACTACGTGATCAAGCGCCGGCCCGCCCCGGGCTCGCCGGCCGAGGCGGCCCGCAACGAGAAGCTGGCCCGTAAGGGCAAGCCGATCCCCGGTGCCGCGGCCGTCGTCGAGACCACCGCCCCGGACCTGGAGAAGAAGGGCCAGCGGGTCCAGCCCAAGCGCAAGGCGCGTGCGAAGAAGCCGCCGGTCCAGCCCCGTGCGGTGCGCCCCGAGGACGAGCCGGGCAGCGCAGCCGGCGGCTGAGCACGATCCCGCCGTGCGCCCGTCGCCGGCCCGTGAACCCGCACGACCAGTCCCCAGCCAGGAGATCCGATGACCGACAGCACCGAGACCTCGACCGCCCCCCAGCAGGACACGACGCTGGTGGACGGCGCCGTCGAGGACAGCACCACCCCGACGAGCACCGAGACCAGCACCGAGACCAGCACCGAGACCAGCACCGGGAACGGCGTCGACCCCGTGGCCGAGATCACCGAGGAGCCCGCGGGCGCCGAGGGCGCCGAGGGCGCCGAGGGCGCGGCTGACGGCGGGAGCCGGCGCAAGCCGTCCGTGCAGCGGCTCGAGGAGGAGGGCGACGTCGCCGCCGACTACCTCGAGGAGCTGCTCGACATCCTGGACCTGGACGGCGACATCGACATCGACGTCGAGAACGGCCGTGCCGCCGTCTCCGTGGTGGCCGACCCGGGCTCGGAGCGCGCGCTCAAGCGCCTGGTCGGCAAGGACGGCGAGGTGCTCGAGGCGCTGCAGGAGCTGACCCGTCTGGCCGTGCAGACCAGCACGGGCGAGCGCACCCGCCTCATGCTCGACGTCGCAGGCCACCGCGCCGAGCGTCGCACCGAGCTGGAGAAGGTCGCCACCGTGGCGTGCGAGCAGGTCCGCACCGGCGGCGAGAAGGTGAGCCTGTCGCCGATGACTCCGTTCGAGCGCAAGGTCGTGCACGACACCGTCGCGGCCGCCGGGCTGCGCAGCGAGTCCGAGGGCGAGGACGCCGGCCGGCACGTGGTGATCCTCCCCGCGTGATGTTTCACGTGGAACCAGCAGTGGTCCGGTTCGGCGTTCCACCCGCCCGTGTCACCAGCCCCATGTTTCACGTGGAACACCGCCCACCGCAGCGCCCGACGCCATGACGGCCGACGACGACATCCCGATCGAGTCCGTGGAGGCCGTCACCCTCCACGCCGTCTTCGGTGAGGAGGGGGTGGAGCTGGCCGAGCGCTTCACCGTGCACCTGGCCACCAGTGGTGTGGAGCGCGGGCTGCTCGGGCCGCGCGAGGTGCCACGGCTCTGGACCCGGCACGTGCTGAACTGCGCCGTGCTCGGGGAGCTCATCCCGGCCGACGCCGGCGTGATCGACGTCGGGAGCGGAGCCGGGCTGCCGGGCATCGCGCTGGCGATCGCGCGCCCGGACCTGGCGGTGACGCTCGTGGAGCCGCTCGAGCGTCGGACCAGCTGGTTGCTGGAGGTGGTCGAGGACCTCGGGCTCGACGTCCAGGTGGTGCGGGCCCGTGCCGAGGAGGTGGCCGGGTCCGTTCGCGCCCAGGTCGTCACCGCGCGGGCGGTGGCGGCCCTGGACAAGCTGGCGCGTTGGACGCTGCCGCTGGTGCGGCCCGGCGGTGCGGTGCTCGCGATCAAGGGCCGCAGCGCGGGTGACGAGCTGGCTGCCGCCCGCCCGGCCCTGCGCCGGCTCGGGGTGGTGGAGAGTGCGGTGGTCCTGTGCGGTGCGCAGGTCCTCGAGGTCCCCACGACCGTGGTCCGGCTCCGCACCGCCCCCGACTAGGCTGACCGTTCGTCAGTCGCTCAGCCACCCGGCTCCTGCCGGCTCGCCCGCACAAGGAGTTCCGTGCTCTCCCAGCTCTCCTGCGACTCGGTCAGCACCGGGCTCGGCTGGCCGGTGATCGGCCCGTCGGGGACCCCGAGTCCTGTCGGTTGGCAGGGCTTGGGCGGGTCACGTCCCGATGTTCCACGTGAAACCAGCGCGCACGCGGATCCCGCACCGCCCGAGGTGACCGGACCTGAGCCCGCCGTTTCACGTGGAACGGCGACGGACCCGCCGACCGCCACGCTCGCTGACGTCCAGGCACGCGACGAGCTGGACCGGGCCGAGCTCGCCAGCTCGATCCCCGACGTCGACGACAGCACGCCCCTGATGCAGGAGATCGCCGAGAACGCCAGGCGACGGATCGCGTTGCGGGGCCGACGGTTCCCGCCGCCGACCCGCACCCGGGTGATGACGATCGCGAACCAGAAGGGCGGGGTCGGCAAGACCACGTCCACGGTGAACCTCGCCGCGGCGCTGGCGCTGTCCGGTCTGAGCGTCCTCGTGCTCGACAACGACCCACAGGGCAACGCCTCCACGGCGCTCGGCATCGACCACCGCGCTGGTACCCCGGGGTTGTACGAGGTGCTGGTGGAGGGGGCCCGGCTGGCCGACGTCGTGCAGGAGTGCCCCGACATCACGAACCTGTGGTGCGCCCCCGCGACGATCGACCTGGCCGGCGCCGAGATCGAGCTGGTGCCGATGGTGGCCCGGGAGACCCGGTTGCGTACCGCCCTGTCGGCCTACCTGGCGCACCGTGACACCACCGGTCTCCCCCGCCTGGACTACGTTCTCGTCGACTGCCCACCCAGCCTGGGCCTGCTCACCGTCAACGCCTTGGCCGTGGCGCAGGAGGTGCTGATCCCGATCCAGTGCGAGTACTACGCCCTGGAGGGGCTCAGCCAGTTGCTCAAGAACATCGAGCTGATCAAGGCGCACCTCAACCCCACTCTCGAGGTCTCCACCATCCTGCTCACCATGTTCGACGGCCGGACCCGGCTCGCCGCGGAGGTGGCCGACGAGGTGCGCAGCCACTTCCCGCAGGTCGTGCTGCGCAGCTCCGTACCGCGATCGGTACGGATCTCGGAGGCGCCGAGCCACGGCCAGACCGTGATGACCTACGACCCGGGCTCCAGCGGCGCGCTGTCCTACCTGTCCGCCGCCCGGGAGATCGCCGAGCGCGGCGCGGCCCCCAGCACCGAGGAGATTGTTCCCGTGAGCGAGCGGAGCGAGACGACCATGCAGCACCGCCGGACCGACAGGGCGAGGGACGAGCCGTGACGGACAAGAAGCGTGGCCTCGGGCGTGGTCTGGGTGCCCTCATCCCCAGCGGTACCGAGCGGGTGGGCGGGGAGCGCACCGGCGGGGATCGTCCGGTCGACGTGTTCTTCCCGGGTTCCTCCCGGCCGGCCCACGACGGGTCCGAGCCGCACGCCGCACCGCCGGAGGTCCCCGAGCCCCCTGCTGCGCCCGCCGCCGCCGAGCTCGTCCCGGTGCCGGGAGCCCGGTTCGCCGAGCTCCCGGTGGGCCAGATCGTCCCCAACCCCCGGCAACCGCGCACCGTCTTCGACCAGGACGCGCTGGCCGAGCTGGTGCACTCGGTGCGCGAGATCGGCGTGCTGCAGCCGGTGGTGGTCCGCCGGGTGGAGACCGAACCGGGTGCTGGGGCCGGGGCGGACGGCTCCGAGCCGCGCTACGAGCTGGTGATGGGGGAGCGGCGCTGGCGCGCCACGCAGCAGGCCGGCCTCGAGACCATCCCGGCGATCATCCGCGACACCGCGGACGACGACCTGCTGCGTGACGCCCTGCTGGAGAACCTGCACCGCAGCGAGCTGAACCCGCTGGAGGAGGCGGCCGCGTACGCGCAGCTTCTGGAGGACTTCGGCTGCACCCACGACGAGCTCGCTACCCGGATCGGCCGGTCGCGTCCGCAGATCTCCAACACGATCCGGCTGCTCGGGCTGCCCCCGCTGGTGCAGCGCCGGGTCGCTGCCGGCGTGCTCTCGGCCGGCCACGCCCGGGCCCTGCTCGGACTGGCCGACGGTGGCGCGATGGAGCGGCTGGCACAGCGCATCGTCGCCGAGGGCCTGTCGGTGCGGGACGCCGAGGAGGTCGTGTCCCTCGGCGGTGACCAGGAGCGTCCGCTGCGCCGCCGCCGCGCCGCCGCCGGGCAGCGGCACGAGGCGCTCGACGACCTCGCAGGACGGCTCTCCGACCGGCTCGATACCCGGGTCAAGATCGCGCTCGGGGCCAAGAAGGGCCGACTCACGGTCGACTTCGCCTCGGTCGAGGACCTCAACCGCATCCTGGCCGTGCTCACGCCCGACGAGAAGGGTCTCTTCCAGCGCTGATTACGGTGAGAACCGTTCTGGCGCAAAGCCTTTCGCGTTCGCTACGGAGTGCTCGCCGCGCGACAGGGCGGCGTCGACGATGCCACGGTACAGCCTGGGGAGGTCGAGCCCGGCCGCCGCGGCGGCCTGGGGGAGCAGCGAGGTCTCGGTCATGCCCGGCGCCACGTTCACCTCGAGGAACCAGACGGTGGTGGTGCCGATGGCGCCGGTCTGCACGATGACGTCGGTGCGGGACAGGTCGCGCAGGCCCAGCACCTCGTGCACGTGCACGGCCAGCCGTCCCACGGCGGCGGAGGTGGTCTCGTCCAGGCGGGCTGGTGCGAAGTACTGGGTCCCGCCCGCGGTGTAGCGCGCGTCGTAGTCGTACGCCGGACCGGCCGGGACGATCTCGACGGCCGGCAGCGCACTCGGCCCATCGCCGGTGTCGACGACCGAGACCGCGACCTCGGTGCCCGTCACCGCGCGCTGGACCAGCGCGACGTCGCCGTAGGCGAAGCAGCCGACCATGGCGCGGGGGAGGTCGGCGCGGTCCGCGACGACAGTGACCCCCAGCGCCGACCCGCCGCGAGCCGGCTTGACGACCAGCGGGAGCTCCATGCCTGAGACCAGGACGTCGAGCACCGCGGAGGCCCCGAGCTCGCGGAACAGACTGTGCGGCAACGAGATCGAGGTCGGCACCGCGGCGCCAGCCGCAGCGACGAGGTCGTTGGCCATCGGCTTGTCGAAGGCCCGGCGGCAGGCAGCTGCGTCGGCGCCCACGTACAGCACGCCGGCGACGTCGAGGACGTCGCGGACGGAGCCGTCCTCGCCGGTGGTGCCGTGCAGCAGGGGCCAGACGACGTCGGGACGTTCAGTGCGCACCCGGTCGAGAAGGCCTGCGTCCAGGTCGCTCTCGACGACCTCGCACCCGGACTCGCGCAGGGCGTCGGTGACCCTGCGGCCCGATCGCAGCGAGACCTCGCGCTCGTGCGAGAGACCGCCGGCGAGCACGAGCACTCGCGGCGCCTCACCCGACTCTGTCGCCGGATGCACCCGGTTCACGCGAGATCCGGTGCGGGCGAACGAATTTCGTCGACGCGGTCAGGTGACTGCAACGCCTGCGGGCCGAACGTGGCCATCAGCTCGAGCTCGGCGTCGACCACCCCGGCCAGCCGTCGGACGCCCTCGGTGATGCGTTCCGGCGTGGGGTAGCAGTACGACAGGCGCAGGTGGCTGCGTCCGGCCGTTCCGGCGCTGCCCTCGGCGTAGAACGCGGTGCCGGGTACGTACGCGACCCGGGCCGTGACGGCGCGGGGCAGCATCGCCTGGGCGTCGAGCCCCGCGGGCAGCTCGGCCCACACGTAGAAGCCACCGCGGGGCACCGTCCAGGTGGCCGAGGGCAGGTGGGTTCCGAGGGCCTCGACCAGGGCGTCGCGGCGGTCGCGGTACATCTCGCGGTAGAGCTTGATCTGGTGCCGCCAGTCGTGACCGGACAGGTAGCGCTGGATCGCCATCTGCGAGAACGAGGACGGGCACAGGATCGCCGACTCGCTGGCCAGCACGAGCTTGTCGCGCACGGCGTGCGGCGCGGCCGCCCAGCCGACCCGCAGGCCGGGGGCGAAGGTCTTGGAGAACGACCCGAGGTAGACCACGCCGTCGTCGTCCATCGAGCGCAGCGCCGGCAGCGGGTCGTCGTCGAAACCGAGCAGACCGTAGGGGTTGTCCTCCAGGACGAGCACGCCGTGCCGCCGTGCCACCTCGAGCACCCGGGGTCGCCGCGCGCCCGAGAGCGTCACGCCCGCCGGGTTGTGGAAGTTCGGCACCGTGTACAGCAGCTTGACGGTGCGGCCAGCCGAGCGCAGCGCGGTGAGGGTGCGGTCCAGGGCGTCGGGGTCGAGGCCGTCGTCGTCCATCGGGGTGTGCACCACCTCGGCCTGGTACGCCCGGAACACACCGAGCGCGCCGACGTAGCTGGGGGCCTCGGCGACCACGACGTCGCCCGGGTCGCAGAACACCCGGGTGACCAGGTCGAGCGCCTGCTGCGAACCGGTCGTGACCACGACGTCGTCGGCGTGGGCGCTGATGCCCTCCTCGGCCATCACCGCGCAGATCGCCTCGCGCAGCGCGGGATCCCCCTGGCCGGAGCCGTACTGGAGGGCGGTGGCCCCCGCCCCGGCCACCAGGTCGTGCACCACCTCGGCCACGGCGTCCATCGGCAGGGCGGTCAGGTTGGGCATCCCACCGGCCAGCGAGACCACCTCGGGACGGCTCGCGACCGCGAACAGGGCCCGGATCTGGGAGGCCGACATGCCGCGTGTGCGGGCGGCGTAGCTGCCGGACCAGCGGTCCAGCGTGGTGCCACGCACCTCGTCCACCGCGGCCGGCCCTCCTCTGGCGTCGCCGACGGCCCTAGGATGTGGGTGCCGGCTCGTGCAGGGAGTGTGACATGACAGTACTTCGCCCGGTTCTCGTGGGGCTGGGTGTCGGCGCGGCGATCGCCTTCTTCGTGGCGCTGCTCAGCCCCCGCCGGCTCCACCGCCCCGAGCGCCCGGCCGTCCCCGGGTCGTCGTGAGCAGGCGGCTGGCTGGCCTCACCCTCGACACGGTCTCGGACCTGCCCGTGCCGTGCCGCTCCTGCATCGCGTGGGAGCTGGACCCGGTGGCCGCCCGCTCCGCCCGTCGCGCCGGCGGGGTGGAGCTGGAGAAGGAGTCCTGGCTCTCGGCCGTGCTGCTGGAGTGGGGCAGCTGCGGGCGGATCGCCTACGTCGACGACGAGCCGGTCGGCTTCGTCACCTACGCACCGCCGCAGTTCGTCCCCCGCGCCTCGGCCTTCCCCACCTCCCCGGTCTCGCAGGACGCCGTGGTGCTGATGACCGGGGGCGTGCAGCCGGTGCACCGCGGGGGCGGCATCGCCCGGATGCTGGTGCAGGGGGCGGCCAAGGACCTCACCCGCCGTGGCGTGCGGGCGCTCGAGGCGTTCGGCAGCACCGACGGCCAGGAGCACGGGATCGGCGAGACCAAGGACGACCCCCGCGGCTGCCTGGTGCCCGCCGACCTGCTGCTCGCGGTGGGCTTCAAGACGGTGCGCCCGCACCACCGCACCCCGCGGCTGCGGCTCGACCTGCGCACCGCGCTGTCGTGGCGCGAGGACGTCGAGCACGCCCTGGAGCGGATCCTCGGCACCGTGCGGGTGCCGGTCCTGGCCTCCGGCTGACTTAGTCGGTGCCGGGCGCCGTGGACGCCGACAGCGCCATCACGTCGTCGACCCGCATCGTCCCGGTGGTCCAGTCGTGCTGCTCGGTGAGGAACATCCGCTGGACGGCGGCCAGGAGGCCCTCGGCGCAGGTGTCGCGGAAGGCGGGGTCGCCCAGCCGACCGGCGTCGCCGGGGTGGCTGAGGTAGCCGACGTCGACCCACACGGCCGGCATCGAGGTCACGCGGAGCAGCTCCCAGGTGCGCGGGTGCGACCGGCAGTCGACCAGCCCGGTGCGGGCCACCACCTCGCGCTGCACGAGCTCGGCCAGCCGCTGCCCGGCCCCGGACGCCGAGAACGCGTCGTGGCCGCCCCAGAAGTACGTGGACAGGCCCTCGGGGAGCGCGAAATCGTCCGATCCGGGGGGGCTCACGCTGTCGCAGTGCAGCGAGACGAACACGTCGGCACCGACCCGGCCGGCCAGCTCGGCCCGCTCGCGCTCGCCGGGGTCCTGGTGTTGTCCGCGGGTGAGCACGGCGGTGACGCCGGTGGCCGACAACCGGCCCTCGAGCCGGCGGGCGAGGTCGAGCACGACCGCCGCCTCCTCGAGGCCGTGGCCGGTGTGACCCCGATCGCCGGCGCCGTGGCCGGGATCGATGACGACGACCTTGCCGACCAGGCTGGAGCCGGTGGAGCGCACCCGGTCGCGCTCGCGCAGCGCCGCGGCGTCGCCACCGGCCACGGTGCGGCTCAGCTGGGCCAGGGCACGCAGCGTGTCGGGACCGCAGGTGCCGTCGGGGCGCAGACCCACGCCGCGCTGCAGCTCGCGCAGCCCTCGCTCGGTGTCGGGCCCGAACCAGCCGTCGGCCCGGCCGGTGAACACGCCGAGACGCAGCAGCTGGCGTTGCAGCTGCAGCACGTCGTCACCGAACTGCAGGTGCCCGGGCACGTGCCGCAGGATCCGGTCGCCGATCCGCCAGCGGGCGGCGTCCAGCGCGCGGGTGGTGTTGGGGCCGACGATGCCGTCGGAGTTGAGCCCTCGGGCCTGCTGGAACGTGCGCACCGCGAGCTCGAGGGCGCCGTCGAAGACCACGGGGTCGCCGGCGCGGAAGCCGTCGTCCGGTACGCCGTGCCCGAGGTCGGCGAGCTGGCGGCGGACGGCGAGCACCCGCGCCCCGGTGTCGCCGGGGCGCAGCAGCAGGTCGGTCACGACGTCCTGCCTACCAGACCCTGGCCCCCCGTCGTCCCTGTCAGCCGAGGTAGTCGGACAGCTCGCGCACCAGGACCGGCTTGGGCCGGGCTCCCTCGATCCGCTTGACGACCTCGCCGCCGGAGTACACGTTCAGCGTGGGGATCGACATGATCCCGTACTTGCTGGCGGTGCCGGGGTTCTCGTCGGTGTTCACCTTGACCACGGTGATCTTGCCGGCGTGCTCGGTGGCGAGCTCCTGCAGGATCGGCGCGACCTGGCGGCACGGGCCGCACCACGGCGCCCAGAAGTCGACGAGCACGGGACCCTGCGCGTTCAGCACCTCGGTGTCGAAGGTGGCGTCGGTGACGTCCTTGATGTTCTCGGCCATGGGTTCTCGGTCCTTCCGGATCGGTCGGGGGGTGGGTCGATCAGCGGTGCGTGCGTCGGGGGTGGAGCGGGCGGTGCCATCCTGCAGCAGGGATCCGTCAGCTGTCGGCGAGGGCTTCCTCGCGGACCGGGACGGGGTCGTCGGCCAGGGCGGCCAGGTAGCGCTCGGCGTCGAGCGAGGCCACGCAGCCGGAGCCGGCGGCGGTGATCGCCTGCATGTACTCGTGGTCGACGACGTCGCCGCAGGCGAACACGCCCGGCACGGTCGTGCGCGAGGACCGGCCGTCGACGGCGACGAAACCCTCCTCGGTGAGCTTGATCTGGTCGGCGAACAGCTCGACCCGGGGGTCGTGGCCGATCGCGACGAACAGGCCGGTGGCGGCCAGGTCGCGCTCCTCACCGGTGACGGTGTCGCGCAGCCGCACGCCGCAGACACGGTCCTGGCCCAGGACGTCGACGACGGCGCTGTTCCACGCGAACGAGATCTTCGGGTCGGCGAACGCACGGTCCTGCATGATCTTGGACGCCCGCAGCTCGTCGCGGCGGTGCACGATCGTCACCGACCGGGCGAACCGGGTGAGGAAGGTGGCCTCCTCGATCGCGGAGTCGCCGCCGCCCACCACCACGATGTCCTGCTCCTTGAAGAAGAAGCCGTCGCAGGTGGCGCACCAGGAGACCCCTCGGCCGGAGAGCCGCTTCTCGTTCTCCAGGCCGATCTCGCGGTAGGCCGAGCCGGTCGCAAGGATCACGGTGCGGGCCAGGTAGGTCTCGCCGTTGCCGGTGACCAGCCGCTTGGGGTCGCTGGTGAGGTCCAGCTCGACGACGTCGTCGTACTCGATCCGGGCACCGAAGCGCTCTGCCTGCGCCCGCATGGCGTCCATCAGGTCCGGACCCATCAGGCCGGTGGGGAAACCGGGGTAGTTCTCGACCTCGGTGGTGTTCATCAGCGCGCCGCCAGAGGTGACCGACCCGGCCACCACGACGGGCTCCAGGTTGGCCCGCGCCGCGTACACGGCGGCGGTGTACCCCGCAGGACCCGATCCGATGATCACGACCTCGTGGACGGTCTCGGACGGGATGCTGTCGGTCTGGTCGGTGCCGGGGGTCGGGCTGACGGTCGTGCTGGTGGTCGTGCTCACGCTGCGGGCCTGCCTCAGGTCGGGGTCTCGTGGGCGTCAACCGATGGTAGGCGTCCGCTGTTCCCGCGGCGCGCGCCGCGGGCGACGGCCGTCCCGCAGGGTGGTGGCCTCAGCGCAGCCGGGCGCTCGCGAGTACGCGGTCCTCGCCCGCGCCGCAGCCGGCCGGGACGACGAGGACCTCGTAGCCGTCCCGGTCCGTGATGACCACGACCGCGGCGTCCTGCCCCTCGAAGGTGGCGAGGTCCGTGACCACCGGCTCGGCGCCCGGACGACCGACCGCGACCAGGCAGGCGTCCAGGGAGGTCTCGGCGGCGACGGCGTACCCCTGCACGGACCGCGGCTCGGACGCCGGGTCGCGGTCCTGCGGTGCGGAGGTGTCCAGCGCGACGAGCAGTGCCTGGGCCTGCGCGACGAGCCCGGTCCGGCCGTAGTCGGTGCCGGAGGCGCGCAGGGCATCCGGCCGCGAGGCGCTCGCGGTCCCCTCCGAGGTGCCCTGCACCGACGGGGCGACCGGCGCGTTCTCCAACCCCTCCGCCTCCGTCCCCCCGGCGTCCGAGGAGTTCTGCGTCGCCAGGGCAGGAGCCTCGGCGGCGGCACCGGCGGAGCTGTCGCTCGCCCCGCCCCCGAGCTGGCCGAGCAGGAACGTGCCACCGGCGCCGATCACGGCGACCGAGGCGGCCGCGGCGAGCCAGGTGGCCCAGGGCCGCCGGCGCCGACGCTCCTCGAGCGACACGACCGTGGTGGGTCTGGTGTCGCGCGCGCCGCCGAGCGGCCCGGCCGTGGCCGACGGACGTCCCGACAGGGGTGGCTCGGCGGCCAGCGCGGCCGCGATCCGGGCACCCAGGTCCGCGGGCTCGGGGGGCAGCGACCGGGCCTGCTCGCCGAGCAGGGCCCGGACCTGCAGCAGGCCGTCACGCACCTGCGTGCACCGGTCGCACACCGCGACGTGCGCGCCGACGTGCGCGTCCCCGCCGGAGGGGTCGAGCAGCGCGTCGACCTCCTCGGGCGAGGGGTGCGCGTCGGGCGCTGGGCTGGTCACGGTGACGTCTCCTGCGTGCTGTCGTCGGTGCTGTCGTCGCTGCTGTCCGGGGGGCTGTTCCGCGCGGGGTCGGACAGCGCCCCTCGGACGGGTGGGTCGCCAGGTGGGACGCGCGATCCGGCGGCGGGGTTCCCTGCGGGCACCGGCAGATCCCCGGACCGCTCGGGGGCATCCGGGCGCAGGATCCCGGCGAGCATCGCCCGCCCGCGCGAGCAGCGGGACTTCACCGTCCCCTCGGCGACGCCCAGCACCTGGGCCGCCTCGGCCACCGACAGCTCCTGCAGGTCGACCAGGACGATCGCGGTGCGGTGCCCCTCGGGCAGCCGGGCCAGGGCGCCCATCACGTCGAGCCGGGCATCGGTGCCGGCGTGCTCGTCGCGGGGCGAGGCCGGGTCGTGGTGCTCGGGCAGCGGGACGGTCGGGCGCACCTTCTCGCGCCGGATCCGGTCCAGGCAGGCGTTGACGACGACCCGGTGCAGCCAGGTGGTGACCGCCGAGTCGCCCCGGAACGAGGCCGCGCCGCGGTAGGCGGAGATCAGGGCGTCCTGGAGCGCGTCGGCGGCGTCCTCGGGGTCGCGCAGCGTGCGCACCGCCACCGCCCACAGCCGCGACCGGTGCCGCTGCACCAGCACGCCGAACGCCTCGCCGTCGCCGTCGACGTGCGCGGCGAGCAGCTCGTGATCGCTGCGTTCGTCGAGCTCGTCCCCCACGGCGGGGCCGGGCGGGGTCACTGCACCGTCACGTCCGCGAGCTCGATCCGGAAGCTGCCGTCGGCGTCGGGCAGCTCGGTCCACCAGAGCACGAGGTTCTGGGTGCTGACGGGCTCGGCCAGCTCGAACGTCACCGTGCCGGAGCCGGGGTCGGCCGTCCCGACGACCTCGGAGCCCTCCAGCCCCTGGCCGGGTGCCGACCGCAGCTCCATCGTCCCGCCGCTGCCCCCGACCTGCAGCGTCACGCTGCTGACCGGCGCCTCCTCGGAGAGGGTGACGACCATCCCCAGGCCGTCCTTGAGCCCGCCGAACTCCGCGGAGCGGTAGGTGCTCGAGCGCCAGAACGAGCCGGGGTCGTCGTCGATCGCCCGGGCGGCGGTGTCGTCGTTCTCGCCGTCGCCGCCCTGCGGGTCGAGCGTGCGCACACCGGAGATCTGCGGGACCGGACCGGTCGGCGCGGCCTGCGAGGTGGGCGGTGCCGAGCTGGAGGCGACCGGTGGGGCGCTGGTGGGATCGGTCGCGACGTCATCGGCCCCACCTCCGATGCCGGTGATCGCCTGCAGCGCCAGGACCAGGCCCACCACCACCAGGACGGCGAGCACGGCGAGCGCGATCATCGGCTTGCGGTCGGGCCGCGCGTCGTCGTCCTCGAAGTCCTCGATCTCCTCGCCGTCGAGGTCCCCGTCGTACCCGTCGTACCCGTCGTCGTCGCCCTGGTGCCAGGCGGCGGCGTCGTCGACGTCGTCGTGGTACGCCTCGTCGCCGCCGTCGGTCGGGGAGCGCTCGTGGTCTGCGGCGCCGGTCGCGGCTTCAGGGTCGGTCGCGGCTTCAGGGTCGGTCGGGGCATCGGTGTCGGTCGCGAACAGGTCGGCCCGGGACATCGCGGCGGTGTCGTCACCCGCGGGCGGGGAGGAAGCGCCCGCTGCCGCTGCGCCGCCGGCTGCAGCGGCCGCTGCCGCTGCGCCGCCGGCTGCAGCGGCTGGCGCCGCCGTACCGGAGCGGACCGGGAAGCGACCGGCCGGGCGCATCG
>JBBQSN010000047.1:0-22130 GCA_038213835.1 Actinomycetales bacterium | reverse complement strand
GTTTCGATTCCCGCTCGGGGGCGCCATGCGGCACACAATCGCCGGCCGCGGAAACGATCCGCCCCTCCGTGGTCGCCTGGGCGGGGTGGCGTCTCGCAAGTCAGTCCGAATCTCGGCGCCACCGCCAGCAATGTTGACGGGCTGACGCTGGCGACTGAGGCAGCTCCACATCCACCTAGCTGCAGTCATGGCCGCGAACGGGTTCGTGCCGCGAGTGGCAAGGACTGCGTTCACGCGCACGAGCCGGGTCCACGTCGACGCGCGTTCGCGTCTGCGTCACCATCAATTCGGTGCGAACTATCGCCAGACGGCGCCTGGCGCGTGCGTGCGAGGCTGGCCTGTGACCTGGCACCGACCGCCGCCTGGGGTGCGGCGCGACCTTCGGTGAGGGCGGGTACGTCTGGGTCCGGTGTGGACGCTGCTGAGCCTGGCCCGCGCGGCCGAAGAGATCGGGTACTCCGCGGTGATGGTCCGTCGGTGGCTCTCGGCCGGGGAGGTCCCCGGCGTCAGGCTGTCCGGGAAGTGGAAGGTTCGCCTCAGCGACATCGAACACCTCAGACGCGAGACCTGAGCCCGCACGAGCAGGCGCCCACGAGTCAGTCGCCAGCATGTTCGCCGTTCCCGGCGCGGAGCGGGACCGGCGCTGGGCGGTGGTCACCGCCGCCGAGCTGACGTGGCTCGACCCCGACACGCTCACCCCGTCGACCACCGCCGCGTCGCCAGATGCCGCTGAGACGTCGCGCCGGCGAAGAAGGCCCGGTGCCTTCGACGTGGCTGAAGTCGCCGGGCAAGGAACGGCGCTTTGACAGCAGTCCTGACAGCAACGTCAGGACACCCGGTGGCATCGAGGCGCACCTGGAAGGCTCCTCCGCCCCGTGATTCAGCGCATGACGGACCGACTCAGACGGTCGAGAGGTGGCTGAAAATCGCAAGGGAAGCGGTTCGACCCCGCTTCCGGCCACACTCGCCCTCAAACTCCGCCGGACACAGGAGTCACCGCCCAGTGCGACTCTGGGAGGCCGCGAGCGACGACGAGGGTGTCAGTCGGCGGGACGACGGTGAGGTCGAGACTCACGATCGGTTCGAGCGCGCGGACGACACTCACCGCGTGCCCTCCGCGTGCCCCACGTGCCGCGTACTCACGGTCAATGCAGCGACCCCACAGGCACTCCGTTCGTGCTGCCGCGGGCGTGCCACACGTCAGAAGCGCGACTGTTCTCAACTTCCCAAGCTGACAGTGCGAGTTCGAGTCTCGTCACCCGCTCCCTCCACGCGTAGAGCCTCTGGTCGCACGCCGACCAGGGGCTTCGCCGTTCGGGTACCTTGTGCGAGCTGTTCCCGGCGATCGCCGCCGCGCACCCGGAGCTCGGCGAGACGCTGCGGTACCTGCAGCAGGACCACTCATGATCGCGCACCTCCTCGGCGGCCTGCAGGCGGCCGTGGAGCGCAGGGCCTCGCGGGCCGAGCTCGACCGCCACCTCGAAGGCATCGAGGCGATCATGGAGAGCCACTTCCGGTACGAGGAGCGTCAGCTCACCACGGTGCTGGGCGCGCTCGCGCTGGACGCCGCCCCGTGAGACGTCCTGGGGCCGTTGTGAGGTGGGATTACGGCGGCACCGTCCTGGGCGTCGACCTGTACCCGGACAGTGCGGCACGGCACGGCACGACCTGCTCGCCGGCCACCTTGGGGGCCAGCACTGATCCCGGACCAGCCGGTCGGGACGCTCAGGCGTCGATGACCACGGGGATGATCATCGGGCGCCGGCGGTAGCGGCGCTCGGCCCAGCGCGCGACCGTGCGCGAGATCAGCTGCTCGAGCTGGTGGGTGTCGCCCACGCCGTCGGCGGCGGCCTTGGCCAGCGCCTCGCGGATCCGCGTGACCACCTCGGCGGTGTCCAGGCCCTCCAGGATCAGGCCGCGGGCGAGGAAGTCCGGCTCCTCGGCCAGCTCGCCGGAGTCGGCGTCGACGATCGCCACGACCGTGATGACCCCCTCCTCGGCGAGGGTGCGGCGGTCCTTGAGGATGCTCTCCGTGGCGCCGCCGACGTTGGCGCCGTCGACGTAGACGTAGCCGGCCGGGACCTTGCCGGTGATCCGGGCGCGGCCGTCGATCAGGTCGACCACCACGCCGTCCTCGGCGATCACGACGTTGGCGGGGGCGACACCGGTGCGGATCGCGAGCTCGGCGTTCGCCACGAGGTGGCGGTACTCGCCGTGCACGGGCATCACGTTCGAGGGGCGGACGATGTTGTAGCAGTAGACGAGCTCACCGGCGCTGGCGTGGCCGGAGACGTGCACCTTGGCGTTGCCCTTGTGCACGACCTTGGCGCCCCAGCGGGTCAGGCCGTTGATCACCCGGTAGATGGCGTTCTCGTTCCCCGGGATGAGCGAGCTGGCGAGCAGGACGGTGTCGCCCTCGCCGATCCGGATCATGTGGTCGCGGTTCGCCATCCGCGACAGCGCAGCCATCGGCTCGCCCTGGGAGCCGGTGCACACCAGGCAGATCCGGTCGTCCGGCAGCTTCTCCAGCTGCTTGAGGTCGACCACGAGGCCCGGGGGGATGCGCAGGTAGCCGAGCTCGGCGGCGATCCCCATGTTGCGCACCATCGAGCGGCCGACGAACGCGACCTTGCGCTTGTGCGCGTGCGCGGCGTCCAGCACCTGCTGGATGCGGTGCACGTGGCTGGCGAAGCTCGAGACGATCACGCGCCGCGGTGCGGTGCGGAACACGGTCTCGATCGCGGGGATGAGGTCGCGCTCAGCGGTGGTGAAGCCGGGGACCTCGGCGTTGGTGGAGTCGGTCAGGAACAGGTCGACCCCCTCCTCGCCGAGCCGCGCGAAGGCCCGCAGGTCGGTGATCCGCTCGTCGAGGGGGAACTGGTCCATCTTGAAGTCGCCGGTGTGCAGCACCAGGCCGGCCGAGGTGCGGATCGCGACGGCGAGGCCGTCCGGGATGGAGTGGTTCACCGCCACGAACTCGAGCTCGAACGGACCCAGCTTCAGGGTGTCGCCCTCGGCCACCTGCCGCTTCTTGGGCTGGATCTTGTGCTCCTTGAGCTTGGCCTCGATGAAGGCCAGCGTCAGCCGGGAGCCCACGACCGGGATGTCCTTGCGCTCGCGCAGCAGGTACGGCACGCCACCGATGTGGTCCTCGTGACCGTGGGTCAGCACGACACCGACGACGTCCTTCAGCCGGTCCCGGAAGGAGGTGAAGTCGGGCAGGATGACGTCGATGCCGGGCTGGTGCTCCTCGGGGAACAGCACGCCGCAGTCGACGATCAGCAGCTTGCCGCGGTACTCGAAGACGGTCATGTTGCGGCCGATCTCGCCGAGGCCGCCGAGGGCGACGACGCGCAGGCCGTGCTCCGGCAGCGCAGGCGGGGGACCGAGCTCGGGGTGGGGGTGGCTCACGCTGCCAGGTTACTGCCCGTCATCGGGGGAGTCGTCCGCCGCCAGCCGGGTCAGCGCGACCTCCGGGTTGTCGCGCCGGAACCGCCGCAGCCGCCAGATGTCGGAGAACACCGCGAGCGGGGTGCCGTCCGAGCGCCACAGCACCTCGACGCCCCCGGCCCGGTCCAGCAGCGGGACGTCGGCGACCTCGCAGCGCCGGGCCGCCGAGTACGCCATCGGGTCGAGCGAGACCGGGGCGTGGAACTCCTCGCTCATCCGGTGGTGGACGACGTCGAACTGCATCGGACCGACGGCCGCCAGGACGGGCGCCTGCTCGCCGCGCAGGTCGGAGCGCAGCACCTGGACCACTCCCTCGGCGTCCAGCTCGCGCATGCCGCGGTGGAACTGCTTGGACTTGCCGACGTCCTTGGCCCGAGCGACCGCGAAGTGCTCGGGGGCGAAGCTCGGGATCGGCGGGAACCGGACGGCCGGGCCGTCGTACAGGGTGTCCCCCACGCCCAGCGCCGAGGCGTTGACCAGGCCGACGACGTCGCCGGGCCAGGCCTCGTCGAGCACCTCGCGGGAGGCACCGAAGACCTGTTGCGCGTACTTGGTCGAGACCGGACGACCCGTCGAGGCGTTGACGAGGTCGACCCCGCGCTCGAACCGCCCGGAGCAGACCCGGACGAACGCGACCCGGTCGCGGTGCGCGCGGTCCATGCCGGACTGCACCTTGAACACCTGGCCGCTGAACGGCTGGTCGACCCCGCGGGCGTCGCCGGAGTCGTCCGGGCGCGCGCCGGGCGCCGGCGCGTGCTCCTCCAGGACGTCGAGCAGCTGGTCGACCCCGAAGTTCAGCACCGCGGCGGCGAACAGGACCGGGGTGCTGGCCCCGGCCAGGAACGTCTCCTGGTCGTGCACGGCACCGGTGGCCTCGAGCAGCTCGCTCTCCTCCAGCGCGGTCTGCCAGACCTCGCCCTCGCGCGCCGCGGCGGCCTCGGCGGGCATCCGCTCCTGCGGGGCGATCGTGGCGCCGCCCGCCGTGCGGGTGAACGCGACGTAGTCGCCCGTGCGACGGTCCAGCACACCGCGGAAGTCGCCGGCGACGCCGACCGGCCAGGTCAGCGGGGTCGGCGCCATCCCGGTGCGCTCCTGGATCTCGTCCATCAGCGCCAGGGCGTCCTGCCCCGGACGGTCCCACTTGTTGATCACGGTGATGACCGGCAGGCCGCGCAGCCTGCAGACGTCGAACAGCTTCATCGTCTGCCGCTCGAGCCCACGGGCGGCGTCGACGAGCATCACCGCGCAGTCGACGGCCGCGAGAACCCGGTAGGTGTCCTCGGAGAAGTCAGCGTGCCCCGGGGTGTCGAGCAGGTTCACCACGACGTCGTGCCGGAACAGCTGCAGTGCCGAGGACGAGATCGAGATGCCGCGGGCCTTCTCCATCTCCTGCCAGTCGGAGACCACCCCGCGTCGCCCCGCCTTGCCCTTGACGTGCCCTGCCTCGAGGATCGCCCCGCCGTGCAGGGCCAGCGCCTCCGTGAGAGTGGACTTACCGGCATCGGGGTGGCTGATGACGGCGAAGGTCCTGCGGCGCAGGGCCTCCTGGCGCACGAGAGGGTCACCCGTCGGCCCAGCGACCTCACCGACCTGCGTGCTCGTCACCCGACCGACCCTCTCTCTGGCGCTCACCCCGTCCGGCGAGTCTAGGCGGCGAACCGCCAAGGACCTGCCGGGGAGTGCTCGGCCCGGCGTCGCCGTTGCCGCACGCCGCTGCTCAGGTCGCGGCGACGGCCTTCGTGAGCGCTGCGCAGAACGCGGGCAGGTCGTCGGGGTTGCGGCTGGTGATGAGGTTGTCGTCGACGACGACCTCCTCGTCGGTCCACTCCGCACCCGCGTTGCGCAGGTCGGTCTGCAGGCTCGGCCAGGACGTCAGCCGCCGGCCGCGGACGACGTCGGCCTCGATCAGGGTCCACGGGGCGTGGCAGATGGCGGCGACCGGCTTACCGGACCCCACGAAGGCCTTGATGAACGCGACCGCCTTCTCCTCGGTGCGCAGGGCGTCCGGGTTCGCGACGCCGCCGGGAAGCACGAGCGCGTCGAACGCCGCGACGTCGGCGTCGTCGAAGGTCTGGTCGACGTCGAACGAGTCGGCCTTGTCCAGGTGTTTGAACGCCTGCGTCGTGCCGCTGTCGGGTGCCAGCAGCACGGACGTGCCACCCGCCTCCTGGACCGCCTTCCACGGCTCGGTCAGCTCGACCTGCTCGATGCCCTCGTTCGCGACCGCGAAGGCCACGACCTTGCCGTCCAGGACGCCGCTCACGAGCGCACCTCCCTACTGGCCTCGGTGAGGTCAACGGTGCTGGAATCGCCTGTGCTGGGAGGGTTCTTGGTGACGCTGGACTTCAGCATCGACACCATCATGGCGACGCGGCCCGGGCTGTCCCAGTAGTGCGCCTCCTCCCCGGTCACCTTCAGCAGGGCGACGTCCGGGTCGTCGGGACCGTCCGGGAACCACGCCTCGACGAACGGGTTCCACAGGTCCTTCAGCTTGGCGGGGTCGTCGACCAGCGCGGCGCTCCCCGTCAGCGAGAGCCACGACGACGTCCCGGAGAACGACACGTTGACGCGCGGGTGCGCCGCGGCGTTGCGGGCCGTCTCGGACGACCGGGACATGATGAACCAGGCGTCGCCGTCGAACTCGGCCTCCTGGGTGGTCATGGGCTGCGCGTGCAGCGCGCCCTCGGCGGAGGTCGTCGTCACCATGCAGGTGCGCACGTCCTTCATGATCGCCTGGACGGTGCTGAGGTCCTCGGTGCTCTGTCGCTTCGACACGTGGAGTCCTTTCTCGTGCTGTGGTTCCGGTCAGCTGGACCGCTTGCGCAGGGCTTCCGGCTCGTGGACGGCGGTGCCGCCGCTCTTGTCGCTGCGGACGAGGTACTGCGGCTCGTCCTCGGAGGCGTCGACCGTTCGGCCGCCCGCCTCGGTGCGCGAGGTGATCGTGCGTTCCACGACGCCGACCGCGGTCCCGCCGTGGCTGTCCCACTCGACCTTGTCGCCCTTGCGGAAGCTCGTCGTCATCGCGTCCTCGTCCTCGTCCTGGTGGCCCGTGGTGGCTCGTCGTGGATCCGTTCCACTCTGGACCGGCGAGTCAGGTCGCGCGACCCGAGTGCCAGCAGGCGGATCGGCGCCCGGCGTGGAACCGTTGGGCCATGGTCCAGTTCGGGTACACCCTGATGACAGAGCAGAGCGCCGCGCGCGACCTCGTCGGGTACGCCCGGGCGGCCGAGGAGGTCGGGTTCGGCTTCGAGGTCTCCAGCGACCACTACTCCCCCTGGCTGACCGAGCAGGGTCACGCTCCGTACGCCTGGAGCCTGCTGGGCGCGGTGTCGCAGGTGACCGAGCGGGTCGAGCTGATGACCTACGTCACCTGCCCGACGATGCGCTACCACCCAGCGGTCGTCGCGCAGAAGGCCGCGACGATCCAGGAGCTCTCCGGCGGGCGTTTCACCCTGGGGCTCGGCTCTGGCGAGAACCTCAACGAGCACGTGGTCGGCGAGGGCTGGCCCGCCGTCGACGCCCGCCAGTCGATGCTGGTCGAGGCGATCCAGATCATCCGCGAGCTGATGACCGGCGAGCTGGTGACGTTCGACGGCGACTGGTTCCGGGTCGACTCGGCGCGCATCTGGGACGCTCCCGAGGGTGGAGTCCCGATCGGCGTCGCGGTCTCCGGCGGGAAGTCGGTCGAGCGGTTCGCCCCGCTGGCCGATCACCTCGTCGCCGTCGAGCCCGACGCCGATCTCGTCTCCGGCTGGAACGCGGCACGACCGTCCGGCGCGCCCGCCTCCCGGGCGATCGGGCAGGTGCCGATCTGCTGGGACCCCGACCGCGACACCGCGGTGCAGCGCGCCCACGAGCAGTTCCGCTGGTTCGCCGGCGGTTGGGGCGTCAACGCCGACCTGCCCACGCCGCACGGCTTCGCGGCCGCGAGCCAGTTCGTCCGTCCGGACGACGTGGCCGACCAGATCGTGTGCGGACCCGACCTCGACGCGATCGTGGAGGCCGTCAAGCCGTACTGGGAGGCAGGTTTCACCCACGTGGCCCTGGTGCAGGTCGGCGACGAGGGCCAGCAGCGCTTCCTCGACGAGGCCGCTCGCCCCCTGCTCGAGGCACTGGTAGCGGCCGCACCCTCGGGGGACTGACACCGGGCCGTGACGACGTGGTGCGGGACAGGGCCGGCGAGATCGACGTCGTGGCACCGGGTCGCGGCACCGTGCACGCCCGGTTCGAGCTCACCGACCGCCCCCGCGACCCACCCTGCCTGCTCCGGCGGCTCCAGCAGGCACACCCCGACCACGCTGCCGTCGACCTCGGCCACCCACTGCCACCCGGCGTGCTCCGCGGTGGCCCCCACCAGCGAGGGCCGCACCACGGCGGCGACCCCGCGGCGGCGCGGGACCGAGCCCAGCTGGGCGTCGAACGCCTGGACCGCGACGAAGGCGCGGAGCAGCTCGTCCAGGTCCTCCGCGGTGGCGGGGCGGACGACCGGGGGTGCCGCTACGAGGTCGGGGGCACAGGTCCGCCGCAGGGCCAGCACGGCGCCGGGGACGAAGCCACGTGCCACCAGCAGCCCCACCAGCCTCACGTCGCGGCTCGCCACCGGGACCGACGCCACGACGTCGGCTCCGGACGCCTGCGGGTCCGCCTCGACGAGGGCGTCGAAGTCGTCCAGGACGTCGTCGACCTCGCCCGGGGTGAAGCCCTCGGCGCAGCGCAGCACCCGCCGGTGCGAGCGCGCCGCCACCCACAGGCCCGCGGACGAGGCCGGGTCGACCTCGCAGACGTCAGCGAGGGCGGCCACCCGGGAGCCCGCGGTCAGCACCGACGAGCCCGGGGACGGCTCGGGACGTGCCACCCGCAGCACCGGGTCGAGGGTCGCGAGCCGCTGGACGTGGGCGTCGTGCACCCGCTGCAGGTCGGCCGTGCTCACGAGACCACCCCGTCGAGGTACAGCCAGCGCCCGCCGCGCTGCGCGAACCGGCTGCGCTCGCGCAGCGACCCGGCCCTGAGGCCGTCGGACCAGGAGGCGACGAACTCGACCCAGTCGACGCCGGACCCGAGGACCTCCAGCCCGGTCCAGGTCGTGCCCGGGTCCGGGGCGAGCGCGTCCGGCCGCGTGCGCGGGTGCCAGGTGCGCAGCAGGTAGCCGCCGTCGCCGACGGCGTAGGCCGCGTAGCGCGAACGCATCAGCTGCTCGGGGTCGTCGGCGAGTGCCGCCCCGAGGTGCAGGGGCTCGCAGCACGCGTCGTACCGCCCGCCCGATCCGCAGGGGCACGGCGGACGGTCGAAGACGCACCCGGCCTGGCGCACGTCAGCACCGTAACCCGCTGCGCGCGAGCCGCTCAGTCGGCGTGGTGCCCCGTGAGCGCGTGCGCGTCAGGGACGTCGGCCGGATCGACGTGCACCGCCACCTGGTGGAGGTGTGCCACCTCGTGCAGCAGCGTGTGGTGCACCGCCTCGGAGATCGCGTGCGCGGTGAGGAGGTCGAGCGCGGGGGCGACCGCGACGTCGATCGCGGCCTCGAGCCGGTGGCCCGTCCACCGGGCCCGGACCCGGTCGACCGACACCACGCCCTCGACCCCGGCCGCCACCCGCTCGATCTGGTCGAGGACCCCGTCCTCCACGCCGTCCATCAGGCGCCGGACGACGGTGCGGGTCGAGTCGACCAGGATCCACAGGATCACGCCGGCGATCACCAGGCCGACCGCGGGGTCGGCCCAGGGCAGCCCCAGCCAGACGCCGATCACGCCGACGACGACCGCGACCGAGGTGAGGCCGTCGGCCCGGGCGTGCTGGCCCTCGGCCACCAGCGCCGCGGAGCCGATCCGGCGGCCCGCACGGATCCGGTGCACGGCGACCAGCTCGTTGCCCAGCGCCCCGACGAGGCCCGCGGCGAGCACCCACCCGAGGTGCGTGGGCGGGCGGGGATCGGCGAGCGCCAGCACCGACTCCCGGACGATGAGCCCGGCGGACAGCGCGATCACCGCCGCCACGAGCAGCCCGACGAGGTCCTCGGCCCGGCGGAAGCCGTACGGGTAGCGCCGGGTGGGGGCACGGCGCCCGAGCCGGAAGGCGAGCAGGAGCGGGACGGTCGTGATCAGGTGACCGACGTTGTGCAGCGTGTCGGCGAGCAGCGCGATCGAGCCCGAGAGCGCGACGATCACGACCTGCAGCAGGGCGGTGGCCGCCATTCCCGCGAGCCCGACCCAGGCGGCCCGGATGCCGATGCCGCTGGCCTCCCGGGCCGTCGGTGGCGCGGCCTCGCCGTGCCCGTGCCCGTGGCCGACCTGTCGGGGCTCTGCGTGCCCGCGTCCATGGCCGTGGCCGTGCCCGTGTCCCAGTCCCATAGGTGACATGCTATCCGGTCGTCTGCGCTGATGCGCAGACGACGGGATGGCAGGATGGCCTCGTGACGTACCGCAGCGACCCGGCGGGCCCCGGCCGGGCCGCGCGGGACGCGTCCGAGCCCGCCGGGGCGCCGCAGGACGAGCACGCCGCCGTGGCCGCCGAGATGTTCGCGATGCTCTCGGACCCCACCCGGCTCAAGCTGCTCTGGCTGCTGCTGACCCAGGGTGAGGCGGATGTCGGCACCCTCGCCGGCGGTGCCCGCACCAGCGCCACGGCCACCAGCCAGCACCTGGCCAAGCTGCGGCTGTCGGGCCTGGTGACCCAGCGGGTCGACGGCCGGCGGCGGCTCTACACCGCCACCGGCACCCACCTGCACGAGATGATCACCGCCGCGTTGGAACGCGCGGAGCACGTCGTCGAGGGAGTCCCCGACCACGACCGTGCGTGACCCCCTGGGCGACCTCGTCCCGCATCGGAGCCGGCGCCGTACCACCAGCCCCTGAACGCCGAGCAGCCCGACGTCGGTGCCGATCATGGTGCCTACGTGCGCAGCGAGGCCGTCACGGCGTGCGTCGCGACCGGTCAGCCGTCCGGGCCACGCAGCAGGTGGGCCGGGAGCCAGGCCTGCAGCAGGACGGTGTCGGCGTCGCCGGTCGGGCCGTCGACAGCCCAGGCGACCCGGCCGTGCCAGGCGCCGGCGGCGTCGCGGCGCCACTCGGTGAGCAGCCCCGGCCAGCTGCCGGGCGACTGCGGGGCGTCGACCACCCAGCAGTGCTGGGACCGCGCGGGCGGACGGGGCGGTCGGGACGCGGGCGGGCCGGGCGAGGCGTCGACCGGCCGCTGAGAGGCGGCCGGGTGCACGCCGGTGCCGATGCCGGAGCGCGCCGACCGGTCGGCGAGGGTGCGTCCTCGCCCTGGGGTCATTCCACCGGCCATCCGGCCATGATGGCACGTCCGTTCGAACACCTGTACGGATACCGCCAGCGCGAGCAGGTGCCCCGGCTACCTCGCGACGTCGGCGTGGTGACCGCGCTGCTCCGCGCGATCAGCCTGGTCGCGTCATCGGTGGAGATCGGTGTCCACAGCTCCACGCCGGCGGTCCTCGTCACCGTCGAGGTCCTTGACCAGGTCGGGGCCTGCGTCCCGGCGGCCGTCCACAGCCTGGTCATGGTCGTCCTGGTCGCCCTCTGGGGTACCTGGCTCATCCGCGGTCACCAGCGCGTCGGCCGCGTCGTCGGTGGGGGCCGGGCGGACCAGGCTGAGGATCACCGAGCCGGCGAGCAGCGTCACGACCACACCGAGGCTGAACAGTGACGGGATCTCCGGGATGTCGGTGCTGATGGTCTTGTGCGCCGCCTGCAGCATCAGCTTGACGCCGATGAACGCGAGGATGATCGCCAGGCCCTTGCCCAGGTAGTGGAACTTGTCGAGCAGGCCGGCCAGCAGGAAGTACAGGGCGCGCAGGCCGAGGATCGCGAACGCGTTCGACGAGTACACGATGAACAGCTCGTCGGTGACCGCGAGGACGGCCGGGACGCTGTCGACGGCGAACACGAGGTCGGCCATCTCGATCGCGACGACCACGGCGAGCAGGGGGGTGGCCACGAGACGGCCGCTCTCTCTGACGAAGAACTTGGTGCCGGCGTACTCGTCGCGCACCGGCACGAGCTTGCGGAGCATGCGCACGCCGAAGCTGGTGCCGGGGTCGAACTCGTCGTCGTCGTCCTTGAGGAGCTTGTACGCGCTGTAGAGGAGGATGGCGGCGAACACGAAGAGGACCCAGGTGAACTTGCTCACGAGCGCGACGCCCGCCGACAAGAAGATGGCGCGGAACACCAGGGCGCCGATCACCCCGTAGAACAGCACCCGGTGCTGGTACTGGGCCGGCACCTTGAAGTACGCGAAGATCAGCGCGAAGACGAACAGGTTGTCGACCGAGAGACTCTTCTCGAGCAGCCACGCGGTCGAGTACTCCACCGCGGCGTTCGAGCCCAGCACCCACCACACCAGGCCGCCGAACGCGATCGCCAGGCCGACCCACACCGCGCTCCACCAGGCCGCCTCGCGGAAGCCGATGACGTGCTCCTTGCGGTGCGCGAGCAGGTCGATGGCGAGCATCACGACGATGCCGATGCCGAGGGTCAACCACAACCAGAGCGGGACGTCGAGCACGGTTCCTCCAAAAGAGCATGGGTCGGTGATCTCTGCCTCCATCCTCACCCGCGCACTGCCCTGGCGCCCCGTCGGTCACCGGACGACACACCGGCCCCCAGATTGCCGAACCCCGGCAACGTGATCACCGAGAACGCGGATCACCCGGGCAGCGGCTCGCCCGGCCAACCCAGCAGGCGGGCGACCGCCACGGCCGTCTGCAGGGTGAAGCGGTCCGCCGGGTCGGAGGGGTCCAGACCGGTGAGGTCAGCGACCCGAGCCAGCCGGTAGGTGACCGCGCGCACCGACAGGTGCAGCCGGGTGGCGGTCTCGGTGGCCACGCACCCGGCGGCGAACCACGACTCCAGCGTCGCCACCAGCGGCGCGGCACCGCCCCGGGCCAGCTCAAGGGGCAGGAGGGCCGACCGGACGAGGTCGTGCGCGGCAGGCCGGTCGCGCAGCAGCAACCGGTGCACCGTGAGGTCCCGGGCATCGACCACCTGCTGGAGCAGCCCCAGCCGCGCGGCCAGGTCGAGCGCCTCCGCGGCCTCGTCGTGGCCGGCCCGCACCGAGGCAGCCCCCGCGCGCGGACGGCTCACCGCCACCCGCCAGGACCCTCCCAGCACGGTGACCTCGCGGGCCACGGCCTGGCTCACGTGCCGCACCGACGCCGGGTCCGGAGCCGCGAACACGCAGGTCAGGACGCCGTCGCGGATCAGCACGAGCGGCTGCGCGTCACCGCGCCTGCCGGTGAGCGCCCGCTCCACCCGCCCGGGAAGGGCCGCGGTCCCGGGGTCGCCGTACCCCTGCGCCCCGGCCGCGAGCAGCACCGCGAGGGGGCCGGACGCCGGGAGCCCCAGGTCGCTGGTGGAGCCCGCCTCGACCGCTGCCCGACCGCCCGCGAGCAGGGCGTCGAGCAGGTCGTGCCGGGCGGACTCCAGCTGTCGGGCGAGGTCGGCACGGGCCAGCTGGTAGCCCTCGGCGAGCGCGGCCACGCCGTCGTCGGCCGCCCGCAGCACGGCCAGGGCGGACGCCCGGACGCGTTCGCCGTCGCCGGCACCGACCTCGGGGACGTCGCGCCACAGCCGCCAGGCCGCCGAGAGGTAGAGGTCGACCAGGGCCCGCAGCGCCACCCCCTGCTGGGCCGCGGACCGGCCGGCCCGGGTGCAGGCCTCGAGCTCGCGTCGTCGCAGCCGGCGGCCCGTCGCCGCCGCCTCGAGCACGGTGCCGAGGTAGTCGCCGAGCAGTGCGTGGTCGGCCAGGCCGGCGTCGCGCGCTCCGGCGGCCGCGACCGCTTCGATGTCCTGGCGCTCCACGTCACCCCCAGACGTCCATCCACCGATCCTGGCTCTGCCGGTCCCCGGCAAGGCGAGGCTACCGCCGAACGGAGATCAGGACCGGGCGAAGACCCCGGACGGGAAGGCGCCGTTCGCGAGGGCACGACGGGACAGCGAGCCACCGAGCCTGGTGAGCCGGGCGACCTCGTCGGCGGCGAGCGCCCCGAACGGCTCCGCGCAGGCGGCGTCGGTGACGACCTCGACCTCCTCGCGAAGTGCGCGACCGGCGTCGGACAGGCCTCCGTCGGCGCCCACCAGCCCGCGCGCGGCGAGCCCGGCGACGGTCTGCTGCCACTCCTCGGCGGACCAGCCCCGGCTGGCAGCGGCGAACTCGACCCGGAAGCCGCGGCCGGCGAGCGTGTGCGTGACCAGGGCCTCGATCCCGCTGACCCCGGCGGTCAGGAGCGCGGCCACGTGGCCGTCGCCGCGGAGCTCGCGCAGCAGGGTCACGACCTGCCAGAGCCTGGCCAGCGGGTCGTCCGGCACCGCGACCTCGGCGTGCGCGGCGAACAGCGCCCGACCCTCGGGGCGACAGCGCTCGACCACGCGGGAGACCAGCCTCGTCACCTCGTCGACCTCGGCCGGGTCCGCGCCCGCGAGCAGGCGGCCGAGCCCCGCACGCACCGCGCGCCAGCGGGCGGCCAGCACGTCGTCCGGCGTGGCCAGCGTCCAGGCGCGTGGGAGCGCCCTGGCCACCACGGCCGGGGAGAAGTTGTAGAAGGTGGCGGTGACCGGGCCCGGCCCCACCGCGCCCATCGCAGCCGAGCGCTGGGCCAGGTACGGCATCCGTCCCGGCCGCAGGCCCGTGGCCAGCAGCTCGGTCTCCGACTCGGGCGCGAAGTAGACGAAGGAGTGCAACGGCTCGAGCGCCCGGCACGCGCGGCGGACGTCCTGGTGGGCACTCACGGGAGCAACCCGTGCGCGTGGAACATCCGGCCGTGGACGGCGCGGATCACCGGCCGCTCGCGCTGGTCGTCGTCCATCACGTGCTCTCCTGCCTCCGTGGCGGCCGAGGCCGCCGCGAGCTCGGTGTCGGCGTGCATGGCCAGGTCGTCCGGGGTGCGATCGCAGCAGTCCATCGTGTCCGCACCACGTCCGGACAGGTCGGCACCCGACGACCCCACGACCGGTCAGCCGCCCGGCAGGGCGCTCAGGCGGCGGTGGCCTCCTCCAGCGAGCTGGGCTCGCTGTCGGTCCCGAGCAGGAAGGCGTACGCGAAACCGGCGATCAGCGCGCCAATGATCGGGGCGAGGATGAACAACCAGAGCTGCCCCAGGGCGTCCCCGCCCGCGAACAGGGCCGGGCCGATCGAGCGCGCCGGGTTGACCGAGGTGTTGGTCACAGGGATCGAGACCAGGTGGATGAGCGTCAGGGCCAGGCCGATCGCGATGGGGGCGAACCCGCGCGGGGCGCGGGTGTCGGTGGCCCCCAGGATGACGAGCAGGAAGAAGGCGGTGAGCACCACCTCGGCCACCAGGCAGGCCAGCAGGGTGTAACCGCCGGGCGACAGGTCGCCGTAGCCGTTCGTGGCGAAGCCCGATTCCGAGGCGCTGAAGCCCTCCTGCCCTGAGGCGATGACGAACAGCACGGTGGCGGCGACGGCGCCGGCCACCACCTGGGTGGCGATGTAGGCGCCGGTGTCCCTTCACGCGAACCGGCCGGCCGCGGCCAGGCCGAGCGTCACGGCGGGGTTGAAGTGGCCCCCGCTGACGTGGCCCACGGCATAGGCCATCGTCAGGACGGTCAGGCCGAAGGCCAGCGCGACGCCGACGAAGCCGATGCCGAGGTGCACGTCGGTGTCGGACAGGAAGCCGGCGGCCAGCACAGCGGAGCCGCAGCCGGCGAAGACGAGCCAGAAGGTGCCGAGGAACTCGGCGGCGAGGCGCTGGGACGTACGGGGGTTGGACGGACGCGGGTTCGCTGGACGGGCGTCGGGCACGAAGACCTCCCTGCTGAGGGAGCGCACCACCCCGGCCGCCCCGTCCGGACAGTCTCCTGCACGCAGCACCGCGTGACCATGGCCGCGAGAGCACTTCCTGGATTCGGTTGCGATCCCTACCGGTCGGTAGCATCATGGGAGTTACTGACCGGTAACCTGGAAGGACCTCTTGGCGATGGGCCACTACACCGCGAACCTGCGCGACATCGAGTTCAACCTCTTCGAGGTGCTCGGACGACAGGAGCTGCTCGGCACGGGCCCCTACGACGAGGTCGACCGCGACACCGCGCACGAGATGCTGGTCGAGGTGGCCCGGCTCTCGGAGAACGAGCTCGCCGCCTCGCTGCTCGACTCCGACCGCAACCCGCCGGTCTTCGACCCCGCCACCCACGAGGTGTCGATGCCGGAGTCGTTCGTGAAGTCCTACCAGGCCTACATCGACGCCGAGTGGTGGCGCACCGACATCCCCGCCGAGATCGGCGGCACCGTCGTGCCGCCGTCGCTGCGCTGGGCGATCGCCGAGATGATCCTCGGCTCGAACCCCGCCGTGCACATGTTCTCCGCCGGCTTCGCGTTCGCCAAGGTCATGTACGCCCTCGGCACCGACGAGCAGAAGACCCTGGCCAAGCACCTGGTCGACGGCCGCTGGGGCGCCACCATGGTGCTCACCGAGCCCGATGCCGGGTCGGACGTCGGCGCCGGCCGCACCAAGGCCGTCCAGCAGCCCGACGGCAGCTGGCACATCAGCGGCGTCAAGCGCTTCATCACCTCCGCCGAGGCGCCGTTCTACGACAACGTCGTGCACTTCGTGCTGGCCCGCCCCGAGGGCGCCGGCCCCGGCACCAAGGGCCTGTCGCTGTTCATCGTCCCCAAGTTCGGTGTCGACCTCGAGACCGGCGCACTGGGCGAGCGCAACGGCGCCTACGTCACCAACGTCGAGCACAAGATGGGCCTCAAGGTCTCCACCACCTGCGAGGTGAGGTTCGGCGAGGTCGACGGCACGCCTGCGGTCGGCACCCTGCTCGGCGGGGTGCACGACGGCATCGCCCAGATGTTCAAGATCATCGAGTTCGCGCGGATGATGGTCGGCACGAAGGCGATCGCCACCCTGTCCGCCGGTTACCTCAACGCCCTGGGCTACGCCAAGGAGCGGGTGCAGGGCGCCGACCTCACGCAGATGACCGACAAGGCCGCGCCGCGGGTGACGATCACCCACCACCCGGACGTCCGCCGCTCGCTGATGCTGCAGAAGTCCTACGCCGAGGGCCTGCGTGCGCTGGTGCTCTACACCGCCAGCCAGCAGGACACCGTCGACGTCGCCGCCCGCGCGCTCGGCTCGGAGCACTTCGAGGCCGGCTCCCCGCAGGACATGGCGGTGCGGGTGAACGACCTGCTGCTGCCCATCGTCAAGGGCGTCGGCTCGGAGCGCGCCTGGGTGCTGCTCGGCACCGAGAGCCTGCAGACCTACGGCGGCTCCGGCTTCCTGCAGGACTACCCGATCGAGCAGTACGTCCGCGACGCCAAGATCGACACCCTCTACGAGGGCACCACGGCGATCCAGGGCCAGGACTTCTTCTTCCGCAAGATCGTCCGGGACAAGGGTCAGGCGCTGGGCCACCTCTCGACCCAGATCCAGGAGTTCGTCAAGGGCGACAGCGGTTCCGGCGACCTCGCCACCGAGCGCGAGCTGCTCGGCAAGGGTCTCGAGGACGTCCAGGGCATCGTGGGGTGGATGGTCGAGCAGCTGATGGCCTCCGACCCCCGCGGTGGCGAGCAGAACGACGTGCGCAACCTCTACAAGATCGGTCAGAACACCAGCCGCCTGCTGCTGGCCACCGGCGACGTCGTGGTCGGCTGGCTGCTGCTGCGCCAGGCCGAGGTGGCCGCGGCCCGTCTGGCCGAGGACGGACTGTCCGCCAAGGACCGCTCGTTCTACCAGGGCAAGGTCGCGGCGGCGCGGTTCTTCGTCCGACAGCAGCTGCCGAAGATCGCGGCCGAGCGGGCGATCGCCGAGGCCACCGACAACGCGCTGATGGACCTGGACGAGAACGCCTTCTGACCTCTCGTCCGTCGTCGCGCAGCACGAGGGTCAGGCGCCCGGGTCCAGCACCAGCGCCAGCAGGCCCTCGGTGATCCAGCGCTCGTAGCCGGGGCGGTCCCAGCCGCGCTCCCCCAGCAGCACCCAGACGGCGGGCGCGTTCAGCGTCCAGAGCAGGTCGCGCGCGCGGTCGGGCTCGAGCCCCGTGCGCAGCCAACCCCGCTCGTGCCAGGCCCGGGTCGCGGCCGCGGCGCCGGCCAGCCGCTCGGTGTCGACCGTGCCCACGAAGTCGTCCAGGTCGCGGTCGCTCCCGCGGGCCGACAGCGCCACCCGGAGCAGGGGACCGGCCCGGTCGGTGAGGTCGCCGGCCAGGCGCGCGTAGGCCGTGGCCGCGGCGGTCGGGTCCGCCGCTGCCCGGACCGCCTCGACGCCGGGGCGGTCCGCGACCGGCACCGGCTCGTCGTCGCCGGCCACCAACAGGTCGTAGACGTCCTTGAGCAGGCCCGCCTTGCTCCCGAACCGCTTGTAGACGGTCTCCGGGGACACCCCCGCGGCCTGCGCGACGGCTCGGACGGTCGTGCCGCCGTAGCCGTGCAGGAGGAACGAGGTCTGTGCGGCGTCCAGCACGGCCGACCGGGTGGCGCGGGCCGCGGCGGCACGGGAGGTGTTGTCGTACGGCATCGCGCTCCGGGAAGGGTGTTGCCCGTCAAGTCCGGTACAGCGTACTGTCCTCACTCAGTACAGCGTGCTGTAGCGAAGTGGGGAGCGTGGCATGACGAATGTGACGACGGCGGCGGGGCTGGCGCAGGAGTCGCTGCAGATCGTGGCGCACGGCGGGTACGAGGACTTCCGGCGGCTGGTGCACCCGGAGGCGGTCAATCGCGAGGCCCGGGCCGAGCCGCCGCCCTGCCGGGGGACGGGCCCGGACGCGTTCTGGGCGACGGCGCTGTGGATCCGAGAGGCGTTCAGCGACATCGAGTTCCGCACCACGACGGTGCTTGTCGACGGCGACCTCACCGTCACGCACGCCCTGATGTCGGGCCGGCACACCGGGAACTTCGTGGTCTGGACGCCGGAGGCCACGGTCGAGCGCGCGTTCGCGCCCACGGGGCGGCGGTTCGAGGTCCCGCACGCGCACTTCCAGCGGGTCCGTGCCGGCCAGGTCGTCGAGCACTGGGCGGTGCGCGACGACCAGGGGCAGGCGCTGCAGCTCGGCTGGGTGCCACCGACCCCGGCGTACCTCGTCCGCTGCGCGCTGGCCACGCGGCGGGCGAGGCGGGCGTCCCGGCAGGGGTGAGGGGGAGAACGCGAAGGCCGGCACCCCCCGAGGTGCCGGCCCGCTGTGTGCTGGTGCGCCTCAGACGCCGTCGCGACGCTCCTCGCGCACGACCGTCTCGCCCGGTGCCGCCGCGGCGGGCGGGACCTGCGCCTGCGGGGTGTGCTGCACCACGGTCTCGCTCCGGGTGCGCCGCTGGCTCATCACCAGCGAGAGGACGACGACCAGCGCGCCGGCCGCCATGCAGATGTACCCAATCGCCGTGAGGTCCAGTGCATCAAAGCTGTCCCTGACGCCGAACGCCAGGATCCCCCCGACGACGAGGAGGAAGATGCCTCCGCCGATGCCCATGGCCGTCCCTTCCGTCGGGCCCCGGTGGTACCGGGGTCTTGCCGTGATTGTGACGGTCCGGGTGGAGGTTTGCACGGCGAAACGCGGGTAGGGGACCCGTGCGGTCTAGCGGTTCGCGCCCTGCAGGCTCCGGGTGACCAGACCGGTGGGGTCGGAGACGATGCAGAGGATCTCGCGGTCACCCGTGGCCCAGGACTGCGCGGTGGGGTGGAAGTAGGTGACCATCAGCTGCGAGAACGCGAGCTCGACGCCGACGAACTCCTCGAAGGGCTCCTCGCAGCCCCGGGCGGCCTCGACCACGGCCTGGTCGCCAGGGAAGGTGCCCTCCCCGGGCATCGTGACGCTCTCGTAGGCCTCGCCGACGTGCGGCCTCGAGCACGGGACGACCGGGACCTCGGTGATCTCTCCCGACCCCGTCGTGGTGTTCACGCAGTCGCCCACACCGATCTCGAAGGCGTCGACGGACGGGAGCGTGGGGGCCGGGTCGGGATCGGTGGGCGTGGGGTCGACGGAGCAGGCGGTCAGCAGCAGCACCGCCAGTGCGACGAGTGCCCGTGCACCGCCCCTCATTCCCGCACCCCCAAGCCGTCTCTCGTGATCGACCCTACGGGCGGCTGCGGCTGCGCACGGTGCGAATGGTCCGAACGGGTCAGCGGGCCCGCAGGGGAAGCACCAGCTCGGGCGAACCGGCGGCGTCGATCGTCACCGGGATGCCCCAGTCCTGCTGGTAGAGGTGGCACGCCGCGTGCTCGGGTACCTCGCCCGTCGTGGGGTCGCCGTCGCACGCCGCCGCCTGCACGCTCACGTGCAGCACCCCCGTCGTGACCGCCGGGTCGAGCACGAGGGTTCGCTGCAGACCGGCCGCTCGGCCCTCGCCCGCGAGCAGCCAGCCGGGGGGGCTCGCCGAGACCGACAGCGAGGTCGGGTCGCCCCACCGGTCGTCCAGCTTCTGCCCGGCCGGGGGGACGAAGTCGACCCGCAGCCGCAGGTCACCCGGCAGGATCGTGGCCGGCGGACGGGTGGTCCGCTGGGCGGGGCCCCTGACCTGAGCGGCCGAACGCGGCAGCCGCACCCGCACCAGCCGGTGCGCGGCCGACTCGACCACGACGAGCAGCGGCTCGGGACCGCTGGTGTCGACGGCGAGGTCGGACGGTTCAGCCAGCCCGTCCGCGAGGGTCCCCACCTCGCCGGTCGACGGGTCGTACCGACGGACGGCGCCGTTGTAGGTGTCGGCCACGGCCACGCTGCCGTCCGGGAGCACCGCGACACCGAGCGGGTGCTGCAGCCGCGCCTCGCCCGCCGGTCCGTCCACGTGCCCGAACTCGAACAGGCCGGCACCCACCAGGGTCTCGAGCCGCGGGCCGACCGGTCCGGGCACGAGGCGGCGCAGCGAGGACGTCTCGGAGTCGGCCACCCAGGCGGTACCGACGTCGACGGCCAGACCGGACGGCTGCGCCAACCAGGCGTCCGTGCCGTGCCCGTCGCGCAGGCCCTCCTCGGTGGTACCGGCCACGGGCACCGAGGTGGGCGGCGTGGCCAGCAGGTCGACCGACCAGAGCTGGTGGTTGCCCGCCATCGCGACGAGCAGCGACCCCGGGCCGTCGTCCGGCCGCCACCAGGCAAGGTCCCACGGAGTCGACAGCGGCCGCTCCTTCGCGGCTCCGGATGTGGTGGCGTCGGGGCGCTCGCGCAGCTGCTCGCCCGTCCCGGCGAGGGTGGTGACGGCGCCGTCGGACAGCCGAACGCCGCGGAGGGCGTGGTTGACGCTGTCGGCCACCACGACGTCCACCCCGACCTGCTCGGCCACCTCGGGCGGCAGCACGTGCACGCCCTGCGGCTCGTCGAAGCGCGCCTCGGCCGCGGGTCCGTCCACCAGACCCGATGCGCCCGAACCGATCCGGCGTCGCTCGGTGACGAGGTCGTCATCCAGCTCGACCAGCTGGTGGTGGGCGGTGTCGGAGACCAACCACCCCCCGCCGGGCAGGGCGGTCACCTTGCCCGGGAACCGCAGAGCCGTCTCCGGGGGCGGCGGCGCGACGTACGGACCGTCGCCACGCTGCAGCGTGCCCTTCGCGTCGTGCTCGGCGACGAGCTCCTCGAGCAGCACGGTGAGCCCGTGCGCGTGCCCCTCTCCAGTCATCTGCGCGACGACGTACCCCTCGGGGTCCACCAGCACCAGGGTGGGCCAGGCCCGGGCGGCGTAGGCCTGCCAGGTGGTGAGGTCGGGGTCGTCCAGGACCGGGTGGTGGACGCCGTACCGCTCGACCGCCGCGGCCACCGCCTCCGGGTCGCGCTCGTGCTCGAACTTCGGCGAGTGCACGCCGACGACGACCAGCTCGGCGGCGAACCGCTCCTCGACCGGGCGCAGCTCGTCCAGGACGTGCAGGCAGTTGACGCAGCAGAACGTCCAGAAGTCGATCAGCAGGAAGCGCCCTCTGAAGTCGGTGATCGAGTAGCTCACCCCACCGGTGTTCAACCACGCTCGGCCTACGAGCTCGGACGCGCGCACTCGCGGCAGCCTCGACGAAGACCCGGTCACGCCAACAGTGTGCGATACGCAACGACAGTGCCGTCGGCGCGGGGGCCCGTCGTCCCGTGGTTCGGCGACTCCCCGAGGTCCTGTGACGGGACGGTCCGGCCCGGGCGCACGTCCGAGGAGTCTGTCCTCAGGTTCGGTGGCGGTCGAGCGAATTGTCCACCGATAGCTGTTGCGGGGCAGGGGTTGTCAGGGGTGGCCTCTACTCTTGAGGTATGGCGGCGGAGCTGGTGGGGCAGTGGTCGGGGCACCCGGCCCGCGCCGGTCTGGACATGGTCGCCCAGGGCCTGGACCTGGTCCTGGGGGCGTCGGTGTGGTCGCTGTCCGACACCGAGGTGACCGAGGTCCTGATGGGCCTGACCGGGCAGGCGGGTCGGGTCGAGGCGGCCCGGGGCGTGCTGCTGCGCGAGAACATCGGCCGTGAGGTCCCGGACGCACACGGCCGGCAGGGTGCCCGCACGGTGAACCTGCTGAAGGCACGGTGCCGGGTCTCACCGGGGCGTGCCGGCGCCGATGTCGCGAACGCGAAGGTGACGTGCCCGGATACCGGTGACCTGCGCAGGCTGGGAGCGGCGCTGGGCGCCGGGCAGGTCTCCCGCGATCACCTCGACGTCGCCCGCCGGGCCCTGACCCGGCTGCCGAAGCGGGTGGTGGCCGAGCGGCGCGAGGAGGTCGACGCGGTCCTGACCGACCACGCGAAGCAG
>JBBQSN010000046.1:0-22187 GCA_038213835.1 Actinomycetales bacterium | reverse complement strand
CGTCGCGCCGTTCGCCGCGGCTCTGATGGACCGGTTCGGGCTGCGCCAGGTCACCGCCGTCGCGCTGGTGCTGGTCGCCACGGGGACGCTGCTCGCCACCTTCGCCACGCAGAGCTGGCACCTCGTCCTGACCTGGGGCGTGCTCGTGGGGACCGGCACCGGGTCGCCGGCGCGCCGTCCAGGCGTTCCGGGTTCGCGATCTGCGGCGCCACCACCAACGGCCTGATCGGTACGCACTTCGTCCCCGCCGCGCACGACCACGGGATGGCGCAGACCACGGCCGCCGGGCTCCTCGCCGTGGTCGGGGTGTTCGACATCATCGAGACGATCGCCCAGGGCCCGGCCGGCGGAGCCCGCCGAGCGCCAGTCAGTCCCGGTGTGAGTCGGCTCCCCCTCACGCGAGTGTGAGCCGCCCTCCGCGACACGCCGGCGCGTCGCGCCCGAGCGTCACACTCGGCGGGCTCACCGTCGCCCTGTCCGTCCGGATCCCGGCGGAGTACGGCGACCGCACGCGCGGGAGGTTGGTCCGTCCTGCCCGCGCGCACGGAATGCCCGCACGCGCCGCCGAGGTTGTCGCCGGCATGAGCAGAGCGGTGGTGGCGACGGGGTTCGGCGGTCCGGAGGTCCTGGCGGTGGTGGACGTCGACGACGCACTGCCACGCGAGGGCGAGGTCGTGATAGAGGTGCGCGCCTCGGGGGTGAACCCCGCCGACCTCAAGTCCTACGACGGGACGTTCGGCACCGACCCGTCGACGCTGCCGAAGCGGCTGGGGTTCGAGGTCTCCGGGGTGGTGAGCGAGGTCGGTCCCGGTGTCGAGGGCTGGTCGGTCGGCGACGCGGTGATCGCCTACCGGGTCACCGGTGGCTACGCGGAGCGCCTCGTGGTCCCGGTCGACGACGTGTTCGCGAAGCCGTCCGCGCTGTCGTTCGAGCAGGGGGCGGGCCTGATGCTCGTCGGGGTCACGGCGGCGCACCTGCTGGACGCCACCGGGGTGTCGGCCGGCGACACGGTCCTCCTGCACGGGGCGTCCGGCGGCGTGGGGGCGATGGCCGTCCAGCTGCTCGTGGCGAGAGGCGCCAGGGTGCTGGGGACGGCGAGCTCGGGGCGGCGCGAGGCGGTGCGGGCGCTCGGCGCCGAACCGGTCGGGTACGGACCAGGGCTGGCCGACCGGGTGCGCGCGCTCGCCCAAGGGGGCGTCGACGTCGCGCTCGACACGGTGGGCACGGACGAGGCGGTCGACGTCAGCCTGGAGCTGGTCGCGGACAGGTCGCGGATCGCGAGCGTCGCGGCGTTCCGGCGGGGGCCCGGTCTGGACATCCGGCTGCTGGGCGGCGGCCCCGGCGCCGATCCGGGCACGCGGGTCCGGTCGGCCGCGCGCGCCGAGCTGCTCGACCTGGTGGCGGACGGACGCCTCGGCGTCGAGCTGGACCGGGCGTTCGCGCTCGACGACGTCCGTGGGGCGCACGAGCACGTGGCCGCAGGTCGGGCCCGGGGCAAGGTCGTCCTCGTCCCCTGACCGACCCCGGGGGTCGCGGGCGGATCGGGGCACGACCCCAGTAGGTTCGGGGACCGTGCCGACCACCCCTTCCGATCCGCTCCCGTTCGAGGCCGTGCTGTTCGACTGCGACGGCGTGCTCGTCGACTCCGAGCCGATCACGAACGGCCTGCTGAGGTCGATGCTGGTCGAGCTGGGGTGGGACGTCGCACCGGACGAGTGCGTCCGGCTGTTCGTCGGCAAGGCGCTCAAGGACGAGCTGTCGGTCATCGAGGAGCACACGGGCGTTCGACCCGACGAGAGCTGGCTGCTGGGCTTCCGGACCCGTCGGAACGCAGCGCTGGAGCGGGATCTCGTGGAGGTCCCCGGTGCGTCGGTCGTCGTCCGCGCGATCGCGGCGGCCTACGACGGCCGGATCGCCTGCGCCTCGGGTGCCGACCTGCCGAAGGTGCGGCTGCAGCTCGCGAAGACCGGTCTGCTGGACGCGTTCGGCGGGTCGCTCTTCAGCGGCATGGACACCCCGCGCAGCAAGCCGTCCCCGGACGTCTACCTCGCGGCGGCGGCTGCGCTCGGGGTGGACCCGGCGCGGTGCGCCGTGGTGGAGGACACCGTCACCGGAGTGCGCGCCGGGGTGGCTGCAGGGGCGAGCGTGATCGGCTTCAGCTCCGGTGGTCCGACGCGGACGCCGGCCGAGGCGCTGCTGGCCGCCGGGGCGGGAACGGTCATCACGCGGATGGGGGAGCTCCCCGCGCTGGTGGGGGTGCTGACCGGTGCAGGTCGGCCACCGGCCGTCGCCCACAGCTCGTCGCCGGCACACCACCTGCGATGGCGGGCCCCGTCCGGATGCGGCACGGTGGGCTCATGAGCGAACAGGACGAGATCGGTCAGGACGAGCGCGAGAACGGGACGGCAGAGCCGCGGTCACTGCGGGTCGAGGGCGACCAGGAGCAGCCGGAGGACGCCACCTACGAGGGCGGAGACCAGGACGGCGCACAGCCGGCGCCGGACTGAGTCACTGGTCGCGGTCGCACGACCGACCGCGCCGCCGTCACAGCGTGCGGGTCAGCGCTGCCACGGCGAGGCGCACCTCGTCGGGTACGAGGACGGCTCCCAGCCCGTGACCTGCCACCGGCAGGTGGACGCCGGTGTCCCAGCTGACCCAGCTCGCGTCGTCGTAGCAGGTCGGGTCCGGCGTCAGGACCCTGCGGGACGTCCGTGCCAGCAGGATGCTGCCCGGTTCGGGCTCCTCGTCCGGGCAGCCGGGCGCCTGGAGCCGTGCGCTCGGCACCACCACCGTGACGTCCAGGAGCCGCATGCCGAGGGTCGTCAGTGCGAGGTGCTGGGCGGTCTCGACCGGCCCCTGGTGCGGCTCCCGGTGACCGTGCAGCGACGACGTCCAGACGCCGGGGTCCGGCCGGTGGGAGAAGGCCCGTCGCATCAGCAGCAGCTCGGCGACCTCGTTCACGACGTAGGTGTCGAACGCCCGACCGGCCCCGGGGTGCGCAGACGCGTCCATGCTCATGCTGATGCTTCCGCCCATCGTGCCCCCGCGGATGCGCCCGGGTGCGGCCGGTGAGCGCGTCGTACCCGTCGGCCCCCGCGCGCAACCTCTCGCGGTCCCGCTGACGCGACACGGTCACGTCCTCCCCGCCGCTGCCGGCGGTTCGATCAAGGCGGACCCTGATCCCGCCGATGACGGGGCAAGAGCCGTCGTCTCCGTTGGGATGTCCATGATCTACGCAGTGTTGCGAGACCGTCGGGTCCGTAGCGTCTTCCAGCCCATCATCGAGCTCGACACCGGGAGGGTGGTGGCGTACGAGGCGCTCGCCCGTGGCCCGCGGGGCCCGCTCGAGAGCCCGGCCGCCCTCTTCTGCGCTGCTCGTGCCGCGGGGCTGCTCGCCGAGCTGGACGAGGCCTGCCGGGCGGCGGCGCTCACCGGCGCCGCCGAGGTGGGGCTGGTCGCGCCGCTCACGCTGTTCGTCAACGTCGAGCCCGAGGTCCTGGACAGTGCTCCGCTGGAACAGCTGGTGCAGATCGCCGCCGAGGCGCCCGGGGACCTGCGGGTCGTGCTGGAGATCACTGAGCGCGCGCTGGCGGCTCGCCCGGCTGAGCTGCTGCGCACCGTCGGACGCGTGCGCGAGCTCGGGTGGGGTATCGCGTTGGACGACGTCGGCGCCGACACGGCGTCCCTGGCGTTCATGCCGTTGCTGCGCCCGGACGTGGTCAAGCTCGACCTCAGCCTGGTCCAGGGGCGACCCGGACCGGAGATCGCCGAGATCATGAACGCCGTCAACGCGTACGCCGAACGGACAGGAGCGGTGCTGCTGGCCGAGGGCATCGAGACCGAGGCGCACGTGCACACCGCTGCCTCCCTGGGCGCGTCCCTGGGACAGGGGTGGTTCTTCGGCCGCCCGCAGGACGGCCCGGCCACCGGGTATCCCGTCGGCGAGCTGGTCCTGCCGGCGAGCCCGTCCAGCTCGGACGCAGGACGGTTGGCCTCGCCCTTCGGGTGCATCCCGGCCGACCTGCCGCTTCGGCGTGGGTCCAAGGCGTTGCTGGTCGAGGTCAGCAAGCACCTGGAGCGCGACGCGATCCGGCTGGGCAAGACCTGCGTGGTGGCCTCGACGTTCCAGGAGGCCCAGCACCTCACCGCGGCCACCCGGCTGCGGTACCGGGACCTCGTCGAGCACACGGGCTTCGTCTGCGCCCTCGGTGCGGATCTGCCCGAGGAGCCGGTTCCCGGACTGCGTGGCGCCAGTCTCACCGCGGACGATCCGGTTCTCGGCGAGTGGGACGTCGTCGTCCTGGCACCCCACTTCAGCGCGGCGTTGCTGGCGCGGGACCTCGGTGACACCGGTCCCGACATGGAACGGACCTTCGAGTTCGCGCTCACCTACGAACGCGAGACGGTGGTGCAGGCCGCTCTCTCGCTGCTCTCTCGGGTCGTCCCCCGCCGCCCGCAGGACACCGCCCCGTCGGCGGGGCTCGCTCTCGAGCACGGCCCTGCCCGATCCTCTCCACGCGCGAACCGCGCCGAGGCCGTGCCCGTCGCCGAGGACAACCTGCTGCAGAGCGCCCTCGCCGCGACCACCAGCGGCGTCACCATCGCCGACATGCGGTCGCCCGACCAGCCCCTGGTGTACGTGAACGCGGCGTTCGAGCAGCTCGCCGGCTTCGCGCGACAGCAGCTCCTCGGCCGCAACTGCCGCTTCCTCCAAGGGCCCGACAGCGACCCGGAGGCGGTGCGCAGGATCCGGGAGGGGATCAGCGGTGGTGAGGAGATCCGCGAGACCCTGCTGAACCATCGCGGCCCGGACCGTGAGCCGTGGTGGAACGAGATCCATCTCGCGCCGGTGATCGACGCCGACGGGCGCCTCGTGCAGTACATCGGGGTGCAGAACGACGTCACCGCCCGGGTGGACGCCGAGCGCGAGCTGCTGAAGGAGCGCGACCGCGCGCGCAGCTACCTGGCCCGGATCGAGCAGCTCGCCTGGAGCGACCCGCTCACCGGCCTGATGAACAGGCGCCGTCTCGAGGAACGCATCGAGGCCGCTCTGTGGGACGCCCGGGTGACCGGCAGCGCGCTGGCGCTGCTGTTCCTCGACCTCGACGGGTTCAAGGCGGTCAACGACGAGCTCGGCCACACCACCGGTGACGAGCTGCTGCGCGTCGTGGGAGGACGCCTGGCGTCGCGACTGCGCCGGTCGGATCTGCTCGCCCGCCTCGGGGGCGACGAGTTCCTCGTGGCCCTGGTCGGTCTGGATCCTGGGTCGGCGCAGGAGCACGCGCGCCGGGTGGCCGTGGCGCTGGAGGGCGCGGTGTGCGAACCCGTGGTCCTGGGCGGCCGCCACGTGGACGTCTTGGCCAGCATCGGGATCGCCGTGTGCCCGACCGACGGGGCCGACTTCGGCGCGTTGCTGCACGAGGCGGACCTGCGCATGTACGCCAGGAAGCACCGGTCCCGGTCCCCGCAGCAGCGATGAGGACGCAGCAGCAGAGACCGCCCGAGCACCGAGCTGGCTGAGGCCTACGTGCTGCTGGCCTGCGACGACGGCAGCGACATCTCCGGCGCGCGGATCGAGGTCACCGGGGGTCGACCGGTGCTGTGACCGGTCAGGTCGAGCACCGCGCGGGCCAGCTCGACGTCCTCGCGGGCGTGGAGCACCAGGCTGCGGACGGTCGCCCCCTCGCCCGTGACCTCGGTGTCTGCGTCGGTCGGTACCTCGCGGGCCTCGTCGAGCCGGACCCCCAGGTGCGCCAGCCGTCGCGCGAGGTGGGCGCGGACCCACGCCGACCGTTCGGCCACGCCGCCGGTCAGCACCAGCACCTCCAGCCCGCCCAGCGAGACCGTCATCGAGGCGACCGCGGAGGCGAGCCGGTGCACATAGACGTCGAGGGCCGCACGGACCGTCGGATCGTCCGTGCGCTGCTCGAGCTCCCGCACGTCACCGGTACCGGCCAGCCCGGTGAGCCCGCCGTGCCGGTCCACCCCGTCGAGGACCTCCTCGACGGACAGTCCGCCGTGCGACTGCAGCCACAGGAGCATCCCGGGGTCGAGGTCGCCCGAGCGGGTGGACATGACGACGCCGCCGGACGGCGTGAACCCCATCGTCGTGTCGACCGACCGTCCGTCCAGCACGGCGCAGACCGATGCCCCCGAGCCGACGTGGGCGACCACGACGCGGCGGGCGTCCGGGACGAGCTCGACGACCCGGCGCGATGCGTACGCGTACGACAGCCCGTGGGCGCCGAACCGCCTCAGACCGAATCGTTCTCGCCAGGCGACCGGCACCGCGTAGGTGGCCGATGCGACAGGCAGGTCGTGGTGGAACGCGGTGTCGAAGCATGCCACGGACGGCACGCCCGGGAGCACCGTCCGAGCGGCGGTGATGCCGGCCAGCGCTGCGGGCTGGTGCAGGGGCGCGAGCGGCGTGAGGGCCTCGAGGTCTGCGACCAGTGCGTCGTCGACCAGCTCCGGTGCGATGTGGCGGGAGCCGCCGTGCACGACCCTGTGCCCGACGCCGGCCACGGGCCCGCTGCGCTGCAAGAGGTCTCGCAGGGTGTCGTCGATGGCGTCGGGGCCGGCGTCGTCGCTCGCGATGACCTCGGTGCCGTCCAGGACCCGGAGCTTGAGGCTGCTGGAGCCGGCGTTGACGGTGAGGACCCTCACCCGCGCCACCGCCAGTCACGGATGCCGGGGGCGTCCTCGCCGTGCTCGCGGGTCCAGCGCACGGCGTCGTCGCGCAGCCGTCCCATCTCGGAACGGACGTGCCCCGCGCGGTCGGCGAGGCCGGGCACGCGGTCGATGACGTCCCGGACGAGACCGAAGCGGTCCAGGTCGTTGAGCCGCACCATGTCGAACGGGGTGGTGGTCGTCCCCTCCTCCTTGTAGCCGCGCACGTGCAGGTTCTGGTGGTTGGTCCGTCGGTAGGTGAGCCGGTGGATGAGGGTCGGATAGCCGTGGTACGCGAAGATCACCGGCGCAGAGGTCGTGAACGCCGCGTCGAAGTCGGTGTCGGACATGCCGTGCGGGTGCTCGCGCTCGTCCTGCAGGCGCATCAGGTCGACGACGTTCACCACCCTGACCCGTAGGTCCGGCAGGTGGTCGCGCAGCAGCTGCGCGGCAGCGAGGACCTCGAGGGTCGGGACGTCGCCGGCGCACCCGAGGACGACGTCCGGCTCGCCGTCGTCGAGGTGCCCGGCCCACTCCCACACGCCCAGGCCGCGCCGACAGTGCTCGGCCGCCTGATGGGGACCGAGCCACGCGGGCATGGGGTTCTTGCCGGCGACGACGACGTTGACCGTGTCCGTGGTGCGCAGGCAGTGGTCCATCGTCTGGAGCAGCGTGTTGACGTCTGGCGGCAGGTAGACCCGCACCACGTCCGCCTTATTGTTGACCACGTGGTCGATGAAGCCGGGGTCCTGGTGGGAAAACCCGTTGTGGTCCTGACGCCAGACGTGACTGGACAGAAGGTAGTTCAGAGAGGACACGGGGGGCCGCCAGTCGAGCCGCTTGCTGTTCTGCAGCCACTTGGCGTGCTGGTTGACCATGGAGTCGACGATGTGCACGAACGCCTCGTAGCAGTTGAAGATCCCGTGCCGTCCGGTCAGGGTGTAGCCCTCGAGCCAGCCCTGGCACAGGTGCTCGGACAGGATCTCCAGCACCCGGCCGTCCTGCCCCAGGGCGACGTCGTCGTCAGTGGTCCGTCCGAGCCACCGGCGCGAGGTCACCTCGAAGACGGCCTGGAGCCGGTTCGAGGCCGTCTCGTCCGGACTGGTCATCAGGAACGTACGGGGGTTCGCACGGATGACGTCCCTGACCCAACCGCCGAGAGCGCCTGTGGGGGAGTGGTCCTGCGCGCCGGGGATGGTGACGGGCACGGCGTGGTCGTCGAGGTCGGGCAGGACGAGCGGTCGTCGGACGTGACCTCCGTTGGCGTGCGGGCTGGCGCTCATCCGAAGGTCGCCGACGGGGCACAGGTCGTCCAGGTCGGCCAGGAGCCGACCTTCGTGGTCGAAGAGCTCCTCGGGTCGGTAGCTGCGCATCCACTCCTCGAGCCTGGCGCGGTGACCGGCGTCGGTCCGTGTGTCGACGAGCGGCACCTGGTGCGAACGGAAGGTGCCCTCCACCTGCTGGTGGTCGACGACGTCAGGCCCGGTCCAGCCCTTCGGCGTGCGCAGCACGATCACCGGCCAGGCAGGTGGGGTGACCGGCCCGTGGTGCGAGCGCGCCTCGTGCTGGAGCCGGCCGATCTCGTCCAGGACCTGGTCGAGCATCTCAGCCATCCTCGCGTGCACCTCCGCGTGGTCCTCGTCGGCGTCGGCGGTGAACAGGTACGGCCGGAACCCGTACCCCGTGAGCAGCGAGACGAGCTGCTCCTGCGGCATCCGCGCCAGGACGGTGGGGTTCGCGATCTTCCAGCCGTTGAGGTGCAGCACCGGCAGGACCGCGCCGTCGGTGCGGGGGTTGAGGAACGCGGTGGAGTGCCAGCTCGCTGCCAGTGCCCCGGTCTCCGCCTCGCCGTCACCGATGACGCAGGCGACGAGCAGGTCCGGGTTGTCGAAGGCGGCCCCGTAGGCGTGGGCGAGGCTGTAGCCCAGCTCGCCGCCCTCGTTCATCGAGCCCGGGGTCTCGGGCGCCGCATGGCTCGGGATGCCACCCGGGAAGGAGAACTGCCGCATCAGGGCACGCAGGCCGTCCACGTCCTGGCCCACGGCCGGGTAGACCTCGCTGTAGGTGCCCTCCATCCACGCCTGCGCGACGACGGCCGGACCGCCGTGCCCCGGGCCGGTGACGAACAGGACCTCCTGCCGGCGCTCGACGATGATGCGGTTCAGGTGCGCCCAGACGAAGTTGAGCCCGGGCGTGGTCCCCCAGTGGCCCAGCAGCCGTGGCTTGACGTGCTCGGCGGCCAACGGCTCGTGCAGCAACGGGTTGTCCAGCAGGTAGATCTGCCCGACCGCCAGGTAGTTGGCGGCGCGCCACCACGCGTCGACGCGGTCGAGCCGGCTCCGGCGCCGGTCGGTCGTGGACGGCGTCCGGGGTGCTGGGGTGAGGGGCGCGTTCATGCTGCCCACTGTGCTGGTCACTCGCGGGGAGTGCAACGGGCGGTCCATCACCTCACCACCGACGGCTCGAGCACCGATCCCCGTCGTCCGTCCGGGTGCGCCGTGCCCCGGGCCGTCGCAGTCTTGGTGCATGACCAGAACAACTGTCGGTGACCACGTCGTCCAACGGCTCGCGGCCTGGGGGGCCCGTCGGTACTACGGCTACCCCGGCGACGGCATCGGTGGTCTGGTGGCGGGGATCGCTCGTGCCGTCTCGGCCGAGGAGGCGCAGTTCGTCCAGGTCAGGCACGAGGAGACAGCGGGTTTCGCGGCGTGTGCCGACGTCAAGTACGGGGGGAGCCCGCTGGGGTTGTGCGTCGTCACCTCGGGGCCCGGTGCGGTACATGCGCTGAACGGGTTGTACGACGCGAAGATGGACCACGTGCCGGTCCTCGCCCTGGTCGGGCAGTCGGCCGTGGCGGCGCTGGGGACCTCCTACTACCAGGAGCCGACCTCACCTCCCTGTACAAGGACGTGGCGGGGGAGTACCTGCTCCAGCTCAGCGATCCCGTCCAGGTCCAGCACGCCGTCGACCGTGCAGCTCGGACCGCCCTGTCGCGCCGCACCGTGACGGCGCTCGTCCTCCCGAGCGATCTGCAGGACGAGGACGCGGTGCTGGAGACACCCCACGCGCACGGGTTCTCGCACACCAGCTCCGTGCCCAGCACCGGACCGACGGTCCCTCCGCTCGATGCGCTTCACGCGGCGGCGGACGTGCTCTGCTCCGGCCGGCGGGTCGCGGTGCTGGCGGGCGCGGGTGCGCTGGGCGCCACCGAGGTCCTGACCCGGGTGTGCGACCGGCTGGGTGCCGGCCTCGCGAAGGCGCTCCTCGGCAAGACGGTGCTGGACGACCGGCTTCCCTGGGTCACCGGTGCCATCGGGCTGCTGGGGACGCGTCCCAGCTACGACCTCATGAAGGAGTGCGACACCCTCCTCGTCGTGGGCTCGACGATGCCGTACTCCGAGTACTACCCCGCCCCCGGTCAGGCCCGCGCCGTCCAGATCGACGTCGACGGCACGCGCTGCGGTCTGCGGTACCCGACCGAGGTCAACCTGGTGGGGGATGCCCGGCAGACCCTCGAGGCCCTGGACGAGGTGCTGGCCGCCCGCTCCAGCGACGCCCCTGCGGCTGCGGATCCGGGGTGGCGCCACGACGTGGCCCGGTGGAACGACCGCTGGCGCAGCTGGGGCGCCGAGCGTGCCGAGGCGCAGGCCGACCCGCTCAACCCCGAGCGGATCGTGCGCGCACTGTCGGACCGGCTGCCTGACGACGTCATGGTCGCAGTGGACTGCGGCACCGGGACCGCCTGGTACGCGAGGGATCTCGACGTCCGTCCCTCGATGCTGGCGTCGTTGTCCGGCAACCTGCTGTCGATGGGCGGCGGCATTCCGTATGCCATCGCCGCCAAGAACGCCCACCCCGACAGGCCGGTGCTGGCGATCATCGGTGACGGGGCCATGCAGATGAACGGACTGTCCGAGCTGGTCACCGTCGCCCGGGACTGGCGCACCTGGGCCGACCCGCGCCTGCTGGTGCTCGTGCTGAACAACCGCGACCTGTCGTTCGTGGCCTGGGAGACCCGGGCCATGCAGGGGGAGGTGCCGTTCGACCAGGCCATGCGTCTGCCTGACGTCCCGTACGGGGAGTACGCCCGGCTGCTCGGCCTCGACGGCGCGCGCGTGGACGATCCCTCGGAGGTCGACGGCGTGCTCGACCGCGCCTGGGCGAGCGATCGCCCGTTCGTGATCGACGCCGTCGTCGACAAGGACTGGCCGATGATCCCTCCCCACGTCACCCTCGACCAGGTCGTCAAGACCGCTGCCTCGCAGCTGAAGGGCGACCCGGCGCTTCCCGGTGTGGTGGCACAGGGCCTGCGGGCGACGGTGGGTGCGGCTGCCCGCAGCCTGCGGCGGCGCGACGACGACCCGTCGGGCTGACCGCGCCCCCGTCGCGCGGAGCCTCCACCGCAGCGGGCAGCAGGTCGTGGGGTCTCGCACCGGGAACACGTCCATCGGCTGCGACACCGGATGGCGTGCCGATGAGTTCTCGGCGCCTCGCTGGTCCATCCTCGTGACCGAGGGCGCCGTCCTGCGCCCAACCCCCGGTTCCGGTGCCCACGCCACCGGCAGAGCGGGGGCAGAGGGGGCCTGAGCCCTCGGGGCGCCGGTCTGTCGTGCCCTCCCGGCGGGGTCTCGCGAGCGTGGGTCGTGCGGCGCCGCCCGTGGAGAGGACGTCCCGATGACCCAGCACCGATCCTTCAAGGCCCTGGTCCGAGCCCGGATGAGCAGGACCGGCGAGAGCTACACCGGCGCCCGAGCGCAGCTGCTCGGCACCGGGCCGGAGCCCGCCGAGGCGGGCCCCGACCGCACCCGGCGGGCCGTCCCCGTCCTGGCCACCACCGACGAGCGCATCCGCGAGCGCACCGGGCGTGGTTGGGAGGAGTGGTTCGACCTGCTCGACGAGGCCGGCATGCGCGAGCGCCCGCACCGCGAGATCGCGCGGTGGCTCGCCCGGGCCGAGGACCTCGACCCGCTGGCCTGGAAGGTGCAGGCCGTGGTCGGCAGCTACGAGCGGGCCCGTGGTGGCCGCGAGGTGGGGCAGCACCCCGACGGCTTCCGGGTCACGGTCACCCGCACGGTGGCCGCCTCGGACGAGCGGGTGTTCGCGGCGTTCGTCGAGGACGCTTTCCGCCGCCGGTGGCTCCCCGACCTCGGGCTCATCCCGCGGACGGCGACCCCGCCGCGACGCGCACACTACGACGTCGTGGACGGGGGCGGGCGGCTGCACGTGAGCATCGGCGCCACGGACGACGGCCGGTCCGTCGTCGTGGTCGAGCACGCCCGGCTGGACGACGCCGTTGCCGCCGCCGCCGCCCGCGGTGCCTGGCGCCAGCGACTCACTCGGCTGGGCACACTCCTCCAGGGCGGTGCCCGATGAACACCGCGATCCAGACCGTGCTGCTCCAGGGGTCGTGGCTGCCCGTGCTGGCCGGGGCCTTGCTGGCGTTCGTCCTCGGTGGTGCCTGGTACGCCGTCCTCCGGGCACCGTCTGCGGACGGAGGGGCCCCGTCCCGCCCCGCCGGACTCACGGCGCTGGTGGAAGCGGCCCGCTGCCTGGTGCTGGCGTGCGTCGTGTCCGGCCTCGTGCGGCTCGTCGGTGCCGACACCTGGTGGCTGGGTGCCCTGCTCGGGCTGGCGCTGTTCGTCGGCTTCCCCCTCGTGCTCTGGAGCGGGGCGATGTGGCACGAGCGGACCCCGTGGCGCACCGCGGCGGTGCACGCCGGCGACTGGCTGGTGAAGCTGCTCGCCGTCGGTGCCCTGGTGGGCGCGCTGCTCTGACCGAGGGCGACGAACGAGCCTGGTGGTACTGGCCGCGCCTACGGGGCGGGCACGACGCGGACGCGTGGTCACACTGGGGGCACCCGGGCCGTCATCCGGTGTGTCGGGGGACGAGCAGGTGGAGGAGCAGGAGACCGTGATGGACCCCACGGAAGAGTTCCAGGCGGAACGGTCACGGCTGCTCGGCATCGCGACCCGCCTGTTGGGCGACCGGGGCGAGGCCGAGGACGTCGTGCAGCAGGCGTGGCTGCGCCTGCACGGCACCGACACGGTCGTCGTCAGCCTTCCGGCCTGGCTCACGACCGTCACCACGCGACTGTGCCTGGACCGGCTACGAGCCAGGACACCCGTCCCCCACGAGGTGATCGAGCAGACCGGGACCGGGCCGGACCCCGCCGACGAGGCCGTCCTCGCGGACTCCGTCGGTGCCGCCCTCCACGTGGTGCTCGACCGGCTCTCACCGGGTGAGCGGGTCGCGTTCGTGCTCCACGACAGCTTCGGCTTCGAATACTCCACCATCGCAGCGGTTCTCGACACCACCCCCGCCGCCGCACGCAAGCTGGCCTCGCGGGCCCGGGCGAAGGTCACGCAGCCGTCCCTGGAGGACCGGCTCGCGGAGTGGGAGGTCGTCGACGCGTTCATGACGGCTGCCCGCGGGGGCGACGTCGACCGGCTGGTCCAGCTCCTCGCCCCCGACGTGCGCATCGACGCCGACGCCGCTGCCGTCGCGGCCGGTACCCCCGAGCGGATGGAGGGCCGGCACGAGGTCGCAGCCTTCTTCGACGGCGGTGCCGCGGCTGCGCTCCCGGTGTTCTACGGCGATCGCCCCGGTGCGGCCTGGTTCCACCGTGGGACGGCCAAGGTCCTGTTCGACTTCTCCGTCGTCGACGGGGTCGTCGCCCGCATCACGTTCCGCGCCGGGCCCGACGCGCTGGCCCGGGTCACACGGCGCGACGGCACCTCGCGTCGTGCGTGATCCGGGTCCCGGGACCGCACGGTCACACCCGGTGCCCGTCGGGCGTCATGCAGGTGCACGAGACCACGACCACGAAGGAGAGACGACGATGAAGACGATGTCCTGCCGGCAGCTGGGCGGCCCGTGCGACGTGGCGCACCGCGGCGAGAGCGCCGACGACGTCATCAACGCCCAGGACCGCCACCTGAAGGAGGCGGAGAAGGCCTTGGACGCCACCCACCAGGAGGCCCGCGACGCGATGAAGGGCCGCTGGCGCCGCCCCAAGAAGTCGCTCGACTGGTACAACGGCGTGAAGAGGACGTTCGCCCAGCTGCCCGACTCCTGAGCGGACCGCCGCAACCGCGGGACCCCATCCCGGTCCCCACCCTGTACCTCACCGGTGCCGACGACGGATGCGCGCTGCCGTTCCTGGCCGACGGGCAGGACCAGGTGTTCACGGGCGGGTACGCGGCCGAGACGTGGGAAGGCACCGGGCACTTCCCCCATCTCGAGCAACCCGACCGCACCGCCGACGCGGTCATCGGCTGGCTGGGCCGACGCTGAACCCGTCACCAGGCCTGGTGACCGGCCGCGCCGCAGCTTCGAAGGATCGCGAGGACCAGGGTGCAGGTCGCTTCCACGACCTCGCTGATGGCGACGGACTCGTTGGGTCCGTGCGCACGTCGGACGTCGCCGGGACCGTAGTGGAGGGTGGGGACCTGCTTGCCGGTGTAGAGGCGAAGGTCGCTTCCGTACGGCGCCCCCCGCTCACGAGGGCGTGCGGCGTCGGTGGCGTCGGCGTGGGCGCCGGCGACCATGTTCCGCAGTGGGTGGCCGGAGGGCAGGTGCCCTCCGCTGTACTGGCCACCTGACCAGGTGACCTTGGGAGGGTGGTCCCGTAGCAGTGGGTCGAGACGGCTGACAGTTGCCACCTGCTCCTCGAACTCTGCGCGGGCCGCGTCCGGATCCTCCTCGATGCGCACGCCCATGCGCCCTTCGGCGACGAGGAGGTCGGGAACGCTGCTCGGCCAGTCGCCCGCGCGCAGCCGTCCGATCGAGATGGGGTAGGGGATCGGGTACTCGCGCATCAGTGGTTCGACCGTGCGGTTGCGTCGTCGCTGGAGCTGCTCGAGGGTCCGGTGGATCGCGATGTAGGAGTCGATGGCGCTGACGCCGGCGTACGACGTGCTGGCGTGGGTGGCCAGCCCGGGTACCTCGATGGTGAACGTCAGCGCACCGGCGTTGGCCGTGATGAGGGTGCCGCTGGTCGGTTCGGTGATGATGCACGCGCGGCCGGTGTGACCCCGTTCCAAGGTCGCGAAGGCGCCGAGGCCGCCGTCCTCCTCGCCGATCACGCAGTGCAGCGCGAACGTGTCCTGCAGCTCGACCCCCGCTGCTCTGATCGCGGCCAACGCGCAGAGGTTGGCTGCCAGTCCAGCTTTCATGTCGCAGGCTCCACGGGCCTGAACCCGGTCGGAGGTCACATCCGGCGAGAAGGGCGCGGTGCCCCACTGGCGCAGGTCGCCCGGCGGGACGACATCGACGTGCCCCTGCAGGATGAGCGCCGGTTCGTCGTCGGCTCCGTGATGGGTACCGACCAGGCCCCATGCCTCGCCGCGAGCGACTTCGACGCCGGGGAACCCGGGCGTCTGCGCCAGCAGGTCCAGGTCAAGGGGCCACAGGTCGACATCGAGGTCGAGATCGTGCAGCTTGCGAGCAAGGAGGTGCTGGATCTCGCACTCCTCGGCCGACCCGTTGAGGCTGGGAACCTCCAGCAGCTCGGTCAGCGTGCGGACCACGAGCTGGGTGTCGACGGCTTGCAGGCAACGAATCTCGGCGGGAGCCAGGGCGTTCACGGGGCGCGACAGGGTCGAGGAGTTGGACATGATCGACGGTAGGAGTCGCGTCCACGCAAGATCAAGAGCTCATCTTTGCGTGAGACCAAGCATTTTTTGCGTCTGCGGGTGGTTGGGTGCAATGGGGTTGTGCGAGGATCCGGGATGGACGCAATAGATCAAGGCATCTTGGAGATCCTGCTCGGGGACGGCAGGGCGACGTACGCGATGATCGGGCGGCACGTGGGGCTGTCCGTGGCCGCCACCAAGAGGCGGGTCGACCGGATGATCCGCGACGGGGTCATCCGTCGCTTCACCGTCGTGGTCGACCCAGCTCTGCTGGGCTGGAACCTCGAAGCCCACCTCCGCGTGTTCACGACCGGAGCCGTCCCGTTCGCCATCATGCGGTCGGACCTGGAGAAGGTGCCTGAGATCGTCGGGGCGTTCACCGTCGCCGGACCCGCCGATGCCGTTCTGCGCGTCATGGCAGCGGACCTCGCGCACCTCGAGCGGGTCATCAGCCAGGTCCGCGGACTCCCCTACGTCCAGCAGACCGATACCACCGTCCTGCTGTCCACCTTGCTGTATCGACCGATCGGCGACGTCGAGCAGGCTGACGTCCCGTGACGTCCCGTGACGTCCCGTGACGTTCTCGGCGACATCATCGCGTGGGCGCGATTTCCCCGCCTGGGCGGCTCAAGGTCCGGCCCCGAGCTGTCGATGGCGATCTCGACCGTCGCCTGGCGGTCGCACAAGCAGGGCATGGCAACGCGCATCCAACCGGGGCGTCAACGACACCGTGCGGTGTCCTGGCGGCCCGGGTGGTCGTCGCCCGCGGCAGGCCCCCGAACCGTAGGGAGACCGCAGTGAAGAAGCTCACGAACGCCAAGGCCGAGGCCTACGTCAAGCTCGCCGCAACCACCGGGACGATCCTGACGATCGTCGCGGTCGTCGGTGCAGGGAAGAAGTGGTCGTAGTCCCATCGCGAGGTCGAGCCGGGCTGCTCCGTCGCCCGGTTCGACCGAGCAGGCTCGACGCCTACATCCTGACGGTCACCGTCGCGGGTGCGGTGGCGGGCGCTGTTGTGCTGGCCGGCCAGGGCTGGCTGTCCCCACTGCAGGGACACGTGGTGTCATTCGTGCTGCTGGCCGTCTTCGTCGTGACGGGAGAGCTTCGGCCGATCGCGATCTCCCGTGGCGACGACGTCGACTACATCACCCTGTCCATCGCCTTCGTGCTGCCCGTCCTCGCGGTCGGGGGCCCGGCGCTGGCGATCGTGATGGTGATGATCGCCTCGCTGGTCGACGACTGCCTGGGCCGTCGCGGGGTGCGCAAGGCCGTGTTCAACGTCGGCCAGTACGTCCTGTCCCTGCTGGCCGCCCGGACGTGCTTCGCCCTCCTCGCGGGCCAGCCGGTGACCGGGCCCGGGAGCGAGTTCGAGCGGGGCCACGTGCTGCCCCTGCTCCTGGCCGGGGCCGTCTTCGTGGTGGTGAACCACGGGCTCGTCGCCGCCGCGATGGCGCTGTGGACCCGTCAGCCGTTCCTCCGGATGGCCCTGTCCGACCTGCGCTTCTCCCTCACCACCCAGGGCGTCCTCGTCGCCATCGCCCCGCTGACCGCGGTCAGCCTCTCCCTCGGCCCGGAGTTCGTCGCCCTCATCGCGGTGCCGGTGCTCGCGCTCCAGCTGAGCGCCGCGCAGGCGATGCGCCGGGAGCAGGAGGCGCTGCACGACTCCCTCACCGGACTCGGCAACCGCGAGCTGCTGCGCCAGCGCCTCCAGCGGGGTCTGGACCACGCGGCCGAGGACGGCACGGCCGGCCCGGGCCTGGTGCTCATCGACCTCGACCACTTCAAGGACGTCAACGACACCCTCGGCCACCCCGTCGGCGACGAGCTGCTGTGCCAGGTCGCGAACCGGCTCAGCGCCGTCGTCGGCGACCGGGGCCAGGTGGCGCGCCTGGGCGGCGACGAGTTCGCCGTCGTCGTCCCCGGACCGCTCAGCCGGGCCGAGGAGGTCGCCCGCTCGCTGATGGAGTCCTTCGACGAGGCGGTCCTCGTCGGCGACCTGCGGCTGCTGGTCCGGGCCAGCGCCGGCATCGCGGCCGCGCCGGCCCACGGCCTCACCCCGTCGGAGCTGATGAAGAACGCCGACGTCGCACTGTACGACGCCAAGAGCGAGCGGGGCCGCTCATCGACCTACGTCCCCGAGCTCGACGTCAACTCCGTCGACCGCCTGCAGCTCATCAACGACCTGCGGGTCGCCCTCGACGAGGAGAAGCTCGGCGTCGCGTTCCAGCCCCAGGTCCGGATCTGGGACGGCAAGGTCGTCGGTGTCGAGGCCCTGGTCCGGTGGAACCACCCCGAGCGTGGCGAGGTCGCCCCCGACGTGTTCGTCCCGCTCGCCGAGAACGCAGGGATGATCTCCCGCCTCACCGCCTTCGTCCTCGACGTGGGTCTCGCCGAGCTCGCACGCTGGACCGCCGACGGCCACGTCGTGCGGCTGGCCGTCAACGTCGCCGCCCGGCAGCTGTCCGACCTGGCCCTGCCGCAGCTGGTGGGCGCCACGCTCGAGCGCCACGGCGTGCCCGCGTCCCAGCTCGTGCTCGAGGTCACCGAGACCGGCATCCTGTCCGACCCCGTGCGGGTCGACATGGTCGTCCGCGAGCTGCGCCGCCTCGGCGTCGGCATCGCCGTCGACGACTACGGCACCGGGCACGCCTCGCTCAGCTACCTCAAGCGGCTGGAGGTCGACGAGCTCAAGGTGGACCGCTCGTTCGTCGTGGACATGGCCCACCGACCCAACGACTACATCATCGTCCGCTCGACGGTCGCCCTCGCCCGCGACCTGGGGCTGCGCGTGGTCGCTGAGGGCGTCGAGGACGCGGACACGAGCCAGGCCCTGCTCGCCCTCGGCTGCGACGTCGCGCAAGGCTGGCACCACGGCCGTCCCGTCGACGGCACCCGCATCCTCGAGCGGCTCCGGGCCGAGGCCGTCGGGAGCAAGTCGCCCCGGCCGCAGCAGGTGGGCTAAGTGCTCGTCGTCGCCGCCGCGCTGCTCGCGCTCCTGTCGCCGCTGGCCGGTCTCCGGGCTCCGGGTGCCCTGCTGCGGGACTGGCGAGCCGGCCCGCTGGCCTGGGTCGCGCTGGCGCTCCAGGTCCTGGTCATCGAGGTCGGCGTGGCGGCGGCGCTGGCCCCGGTGCTCCACCTCGCCAGCTACGCGCTGGCGGCGACCTTCCTATGGGCCAATCGCGCGTCCCGGGCGCTGTGGCTGCTCTCGGCCGGAGCGGCGTCCAACGGGGTGACGATCCTCCTCAACGGCGGCGTGCTGCCGTCCTCGGCCGACGCCACGGCCGCCGCCGGGTTCGAGCCGGACGTCGCCTTCCTCAACTCGGCCGTGCTGCCGGACCCCGTGCTGCCGTGGCTGGGGGACGTCTTCGCCTGGCCCGCCCCGATGCCGCTGGCCAACACCTTCAGCATCGGGGACGTGGTCGTCGTCGCGGGCGTGCTCGCCCTCGCGTGGTCCGGCAGCCGGCCGCTGCGCCAGCTGTCCGGTCCTTCGGAGCAGACCTTGTCGTCGGCAGCCTGACGCCCCGCCGGTCATCGACGAGGAGATCCAACTCGGCGCCTGGGTCAGCCCGCTGCACGTCATCGACGCAGAACGACTCGTCCTTCGGGGTTGCGCGCCCGGCCACAAGCTGGACGTTCGCATCATCCGAACGAATCTTTGGTTGATGCGAACGAGGGCGCCGGCACTGTTGCCGATCTTCCGCTCTGAACGCCAGGCTGCGCTGCTGACCTGGTTGTACCTGCGACCGGGCAGCGAGGTCACCTTGTCGGACCTGGCCTTTCGGCTCGGCGTCAGCCCCGGTGCACTGCACGCCGAGGTGGAGCGACTCGTCAGCGCGGGGCTCGTCAGCGACCGTTTCGAAGGCCCGAACCGGCTGCTGCGAGCCGATACGTCGTCGCGGATCGCGCGCCCTCCGACCGAGATCTTGATGGTGACCTTCGGGCCCGAGATGGTGGTCGCCGAAGAGTTCTGCGACACCGCGGGGGCGGACCAGGTCGTCATCCACGGCTCGCGTCCGCCTGCTGCTGCTCGCTGACCGATCAATGGTGGCGACAGAACGTGGCAGCAGCCCAGGTGACCCTGGGTCGCGGTACCGGAACGTGTCAGCGCGTGCCGGGGCGCCCATCGACGCCCCCCTGCTCAAGCCCAGAAGTAGCGCCAGCGCTGGCTCGAGCGCGGTCGAGGGTAGAAGTTCGGGCAGAAGTCGGGCCGGACAGAGCGACACCATCCGGCACGACATGGCGCTGACCTGCGGCCACGTGGTGCCCCCGAGAGGACTCGAACCTCCGACACAGGGTTTAGGAATCGCTCCGGTCGCGTGCCGCGCTGTGTCAGCTGAACCTCGATAGACCGCGTTCGTGCAGGTCAGGGGCGCGTGCGTTGCAGGTCGAGTGTCGGCTGTCGAGGTCGCGTGCCGGGTGGTGTCGGCCGGTTCGGTAGAAGTTCGGGTAGAACGCCTCGTGCCTGGTTGCGGGGTGGCGCCCGCGGCGAGAAGGTCTGGACATTCGCATTATCGAACGTATCTTTGGGTGATGCGAACGAGTGGTCCGGCGCTGCTGCCGATCTTCCGCTCTCAACGCCAGGCCGAGCTGCTGACCTGGCTGTACCTGAGACCGGGCAGCGAGGTCACACTGTCCGATCTGGCACGTCGGCTCGACACCAGCCCCGGCGCTCTGCACGCCGAGGTGGAGCGCCTGGTGCGCGCGGGATTGGTCCGCGACCGTTTCGAGGGCCGCAACAGGCTGTTGCGAGCCGACACGTCCTCGCGGGTCGCGCGCCCGCTCACCGAGATCCTGATGGTGACGTTCGGGCCCCAGGTCGTGATCGCCGAAGAGTTCGCCGACATCGCGGAAGCGGGCCAGGTCGTCATCTACGGCTCCTGGGCGCGCCGTCATGCCGGCGAGCTCGGCAGAGAGCCGGCCGATGTGGACGTGATGGTGATCGGCTCGCCCGACCGAGACGCTGTGTACGCCGCCGCGGAGCGCGCCGAGGCACGTCTGGGCCTGCCGGTGAACACCACAGTCCGCTCGAGAACTGCCTGGCAGCAGGGCTCCGACCCGCTGGTCCTCACGGCGAAGCAGGACGCACTGGTCGTCCTGGGCGGTGATGCCGCGTGAGCCCCTGGTCACCCGGTGCCCACGTCGTGCAGGAACTGATCGCCAGCGGCAGGCTCAGCCGGCTGCAGGGCGCCGATGCCGGTGTCGAGGGGCTCATGACCCGGGCCGGACAGCAGCTGGAGTCTGCGCGGTCGTTGCTCGCCAGCGACCCCGTGACCGCGTACGTCGTCGCCTACGACGCAGCCAAGCACGCCGGCATGGCGCTGCTGGCCGAGCAGAACCTGCGGGCCACCGCGCAGGGCGGGCACCTCGCGATCGAGCAGGCCCTGGCAGCGCAGTTCAAGGGAGTGTTCGACGGCTTCGGGCGACTACGACGCCGACGCAACGAGCTGGACTACCCCACCGGTCCTGAGGACTCCGCGCAGACCGCTGAGGCCGAACGTGCCCTCAGCATCGCTACGTCACTGGTCGACAGCGCCCGACGACTCCTGGACGAGCACGTCCTCACCACCTTCTGAGCGACCCCGTGGTGCTCCGCCCGCCACCTTCGTGACGCAGGCGGATCTGATGAAGGACCCAGCGGTGGTCATCGGGTTCGTCGGGCATCGAGGGGGACGCCGGCGCTCGGGCGACGTCGATGGCCCGCGAGCCACAGTGAGCGCGAGCACCTCTGGGGCACACTGGGTCGGGTGGAGCTGTTGATCGCCCGGAACCCCGATCCGGACAGCTCCCTGCCCTACCTGCTGCGGGTGCCGCTGGGGGGCGGGCTGGTGTTCCGGACCAAGAGCACCTGGCCCAGGACCAGCGCGTTGTACTGCCACCCGGTGGACGTGGCGGAGTGGCCCGCTGAGCCGGACCTGGTCGAGCGGGTCAGGCTGCGGGCCTGCTCGCGTCGGGGCGCCGCGATCGACGTCATCGCCGACCGCGGCCGCGAGCAGCGCTCCCAGATCGTGTTCACCCGCGCCCGGGGGCGCGAGGTGGTGTTCTGGCAGTCGCCGCGCACCCGCAAGCAGGCCCGTCCCGACGTGCGGCTGCCCACAGCGCGCGCGGCGGGCATCGTCGAGCTGGAGATCGTGGTCGACTCCCACGAGCGCTACCCGTACACGTTCACCGGGCAGCAGGTCCGCACCGTGCGACGCGGGCTGGCGTGCGGGGACTACGCCGTCATCCACTCCGGGGTGGTGGTCGCCTCGGTGGAGCGCAAGTCGCTGCCGGACCTGGTCTCGAGCCTGACCGGTGGCCGTCTGCGGTACGCGCTGGCCGAGCTGGCCACCCTGCCCCGCGCGGCGGTGGTGGTCGAGGACCGGTACTCGCAGGTCTTCACCCTCGAGCGGGTCCGCCCGGCCCTGGTGGCCGACGGGTTGGCCGAGCTGCAGGTTCGGTGGCCGAGCGTGCCCATCGTGTTCTGCGAGAGCCGCAAGCTGGCCGAGGAGTGGACCTACCGGTACCTCGCCGCTGCCCACGCCTGGGCCGAGGCCGAGCGCCCCGCGCTGACCCGCATCGGCGTGGTCGACGACGACGCAGCGCGCGGCGGCGCTCCTCCTACGCCCTCGCCCCGCGAGGTCCGAGCCTGGGCCCGCGGATCGGGACTGACCGTCGCCGACCGAGGACGCCTGCGCCCGGAGATCATGCGGGCCTGGCACCGGGCACACGCTGATCCGGCGACCGAGGAGGGGGCCGACCGCAGGTCCTAGTGGCGTGTCGTCGCCAATCAGCGGTGTACTTGCGGTGTGCTGGCTCTGGCGGGTTCCTTCCCCTTCAGCCCGCCAGAAGCGAGTTCATGATGGCGAGGACGAAGTCGCGTCCGGTGGCGTTGAGCGCCGCGGATCG
>JBBQSN010000045.1:0-22666 GCA_038213835.1 Actinomycetales bacterium | reverse complement strand
GACGACGTCGACGGCGTCGACCTGCGCGAGGTCGCCGAGGACGTCGGCGTCGCGCCCGACCACGCGCAGCCTCGCGGAGGGCAGCAGCGCGCGCAGGTGGGGGAGCACGTCCCGCACGGCGTGCGCGGCGGCGTCTCGGTTCTGGCCGTTCGCCCAGCTGGCCACCATCAGCACCTGGAGCGGGCCGTCGGGCCGGCGACGGGGGAGGTCGGGGGCGCAGGCCGGCACCGGGTAGGTGTTGGGCACGACCGCGACCCGGGCCCCCCGGGTGCCGGGGGTGCCGGGGGTGCCGAACCGCTCGACGTCGAGGTCGGAGCAGACGACCACGGCGTCGACCCGCTGCGCGACCTCGCGCTGGATCCGGCCCCAGAGGGGGAGCTCGACGCGGCGCTGCAGCCGCTCGACCGGGCCGCCGGCGCCGGACGCGAGGTAGGCCCGCCACTTCTCGGTCTCGACGTCGTCGCAGTCCACGACCACCCGGCGACCGGTGACGGTCCCGTGCAGGGCGCGGGCGTGGTCCAGGCCCCCGAACCAGACGAGGTCGTACTCGCGCTCGGCGAACGGCCGCAGCCGCCGGCGGACGACGTCCCAGCGCTGGGCCCCGACGTGGACGGGCAGCCCGCGGGACAGGGCGGTGCCCGCCCCGGCGAGCCGGCCTCGCGGCGCGGGGGAGAGACGGAGCCAGTCGCGCACCGGGACGCCGGGCGGCACCGGCGGGGTGCCGGGCGGGGCGTCCGCGTGCAGGAAGGCCACGTCGACGGTGCTGGTGGCGGCCAGGGCGGCGAGCACGCCGTGACACCGCAGCCGCTTGCCGCCGTGCGGGGGCCAGGCGACGTCGGGCAGGGTCACCAGCACCCGGCGCCGGCCGGTCGAGTCGGTGGCCGGGCTCACCGCACGCCCCCGGACGGACGCGGCGACAGCGCCCGCAGCGGACGCTCGAGCGCCGAGGGCATCGTGGCGGCCAGCCAGTCGACGTCCTCGGGGTCGAGCACCCCGATGAACCGGGCACCGAGCAGCGCCACCAGGCCGAAGGCGGGCATCGACAGCAGCGTGCCCGCCCAGCCGTCGACGAGCACGACCGCGGCCGTCGCGGCCAGGCCTGCGAGCACGGCGACGACCGCGGCGCGCAGCAGCCGGCCCAGCCGCAGGTCCAGCTGCAGGCCGCGGCGGAAGGTGTAGGTCACGATGATCACCGCGATCGTGGTCTGGGCCGCGATCGTGGCGATGACGGCGCCCTCGGCCGCCATCCCCGGGATCAGCAGCCACGCGAGGCCGATGTCGACGACCGCACCGATGCCGCCGGCGACCAGCACCGGGCGCAGCCGGCCCGTCCCGGTCCACAGCGCCGTGCAGAGGTGGCCCAGCGGGGCGAGCAGCAGGGTCAGGCCGAGGAACCGCACCAGGTCGGCCGCGGGGTCGAACTCGGCGCCGTAGACGGTGCTGACTAGACCGGGACCGACCGTCACGGTGGCGGCGCACAGCACCAGGTTGGCCCCGACGAGCACCCGCGCCGCACGGCTCATCGTCGCGAGGACGACGCCGGGGTCGCGCGCGTGCCGGTGCGCGATGGCGGGCATCGCGGCACCGATGAGGGAGGCCGACAACACCAGCGGGATGCCGACGACGTTGAAGGCCACCGAGAACATCGCCACGGTCGCGGCGTCGTGGTACTGGTCCAGGAAGACCAGCTCGAGCCGGCGCTCGACGACCTGGATGATCATCGTCGAGAGCACGAACATGCCCCACAGCCGCAGGATCGGCCGCCAGGGCGGGGCCGGGTGCTCGTGCAGCGGCGTGGGGTCGGGGGCGGAGCCGCGACCCAGCCGACGCAGGAACGTCATCAGCACGAGCGCGACGAGCAGCTGGGCGGCGAAGACCCCCTCGACCCCCAGGCCGGCGAGCACCGCCACCACGCCGAGCAGCGGCCCGGTGGCCTGTGCGACGAGCCGGCGGGAGGCGGTGGGCCGCCAGCCCCGGTGGGCGATGTCGCGGCTCGCGTACGCCCAGCCGACCGAGTCGACCATGGACGTGGCCGCCGCCAGGAACCACAGCGCGTGGTACTCGGTGCGGGCCAGGCCGGTGACGACCATGATCGTCGACGCGACCACGCCGCCGCCGACGTGGACGACGAACGACCACCGGGCCAGGTGCGCCAGCCGGGCGAGGTCGCGGGCGCCCTCGGCGCTGGAGAAGAGCTGGACGCTGGCGGAGGTGACCGAGTAGATGACGACCGAGAAGAGCATCGCGGCGACGTAGGCGACCAGGCTCTGCTGGCCCAGGACGTCGGCCCCGAGCTCGCGGCTGATGACGACCGACAGGACGAGCGTCCCGGCCATCGGGGCGACGGTGGCGCCCGCGCTCCAGATGCCGCCGCTGAACGCGACCCGGCGGCCACCCGGCTCGGACGGGCCCGTGGCCGGCTCGGTCGGACCCGTGGTGGGGTCCGTGGGCGCGCCGGTGGAGCTCGTGGCGTCGTCTGCCACCCCTGCTCCCCCTCGCCTCGCCCCCGGCCGTGTGTCACGTCCAGGGTACGTGCGGATCAGGACGCCTGGCGCCGGTCGGGGACGGGGACGCCGTTGCGGGTCCAACCGGTGGCGTCCCAGGTGCCGGTGCCGGCGTCGACGGTGAGCAGGTTCGACGGGCCGCGCACGATCTTCAGACCGGTCAGGTGCACGCCGGTGGCGCCGGAGGCGCCCCGCAGGAAGCCGACCTGGCGGCTGGCCGACCAGCGGGTGTCGCTGATGGTGAGCCCGGCGACGGTCACGTCCCGCAACGGTCCGGCGTCGGTGCGGCCGTCGTAGACCAGCACGGCGCCGTGGTCGACCGTGGTGCTGGTGTTGGCTCGCGTGATGGTGCCGCCCTGCACGGTGACCCGCACGGGGGCGAAGGTGTTCCACGGGGCGCCCTCGCGGGCGACGTAGACCGCCGCCGCGCTGGAGGAGTCGACGGTGAGGTCGGTGATGGTGACGTCCTCGCCCCCCACGACGCTGACGCCGCGGCCCCAGGTGGTCGTGCGCACGGTCGGACGGGTGACGGTGACGCGCTTCACCGGAGCACCGTCCTGCAGGTAGGAGACGACCGCGACGCCGTCGTCGCCGGAGCTGCGCACGACCGGGCGCTCGATGACGCCGTCGCGGGAGGGGCCGGTGACGTGGATGCCGTCGGCGCGGCTGTTCCTGACGTCCAGGTCGCGCAGGACGAAGTCGGTGGCACCCCACAGGTAGACGCCGGCGGCGGCGGCGCCGTCGACCTTGACCCGGTCGGCGACGAACCCGTCGGCGCGGATGACGGTCAGCTTCATGTGGTCGAAGGTGCCGAGCCTGGAGGTCGGCGTGCCGAGGCGCAGGGTCACGTCGCGGAACGTCACGTCGTCGGCCTGGATGATGACCGCCGAGCGCTGCGGGTCGGTGGCCAGCAGCGTGCCGGTGCCGGACACGGTCGTCCCGGCCGTCGTGATCCGCAGCGTGTCGGTGTGCCGGAAGACCTTCCCGGGCGGCAGGAACAGCTCGCCGCCGGGGCCGAGCGCGGCCAGGGCGGCCCGCAGCGCGGCGGTGTCGTCGGTCCTGCCGTTCCCGACGGCGCCGAAGGCGGCGGGGGTCACCGACCACTGGGCGGCCGCGATCGCGGCCGGCCCCGGCGCGGGGGAGCCGGCGGCCACGGCGGTCGGGACCGCCACGGCGGCCGTGCCGAGGAGCAGCAGCGGCACGACGACGGCCAGGGACCGCCGCCGCGCGCGTCCGGGGGCGGGGGAGGCAGGATGGGCGCTGTTCCTACGTGCGCGACGAGACGAGGGCATGGGTACGGATCGGATGTCTCGGGCCCCGGCTCCAGCCGAGGGTCAGGACGTTCACCCGTTGGAGAGGCGACGCTACGCCTGGTGACTCAAGGTGACTCGTTGTCACGCACAGTGAAGGCGTCCGAGGGATCGGGCGACCACGGAGGGGGTGGGCGGTCGTGATCGTGGACTTTCGCGAGAGCGGGGCACCGCAGGTGCCGGTCGGCACCGTGGTCGTCGTCGGCTCGGGGCCGGCCGGGCTGGCGGCCGCGCACGGCGCCGTCGACGGCGGCCGGCGGGTGCTGCTGGTGGAGTCGGGCGGTCTCGAGGCGGCCGACGAGGGCACGCTCAACGCGGGCGTCGTCGAGGGCCACGCCTATGCGGGCCTGGTCGAGGGTCGGACCCGCGCCTTCGGCGGCACCGCATGGCTGTGGCACGGGCAGTGCATGCGGCTGCACCCGCACGACGTCGCCCACCGCCCGTGGGTGGCCGGCAGCGGCTGGCCGCTGGACCTGCACGACCTCGGACGCCACTACGCCGCCGCCGAGCGGCTGCTCGACGTCTCCGGCCGCGGCTACGACGTGCGGCGGTGGGAGGAGCACGATCACCTCCCCCCCGTCCCGTGGGACGACGAGCACCTGCTGCACGACTTCACCGAGTACGCCCGTGACCCCTCGATGCAGGCCACCCGCTCTCGGCTCGGTCGGCACCCGCTCGTGACGGTCCTGCTGCACGCCACCGCAGCGGCGGTGCGGGTGCGGGACGGGGCGGTCGTCGGCGTCGAGCTGCGCTCGCTGACCGGGCGGCGCGAGGTGGTGCCGGCCACCACCGTCGTGCTGGCGACCGGGGCGATCGAGAACGCGCGGCTGCTCCAGCTGAGCGACCCGGAGGGCGTCGGTCTCGGTACCGGCCGCGCGCACACCGGTCGCTACCTGCAGGACCACCCGATCGTGCGCACCGCCCGGGTGAGCGCGTTCGACCACCGGGTGCTGCAGGACCGGTACGTGCTGCTGCGGGGCCAGGGGCGCCGGCTGTTCCCGAAGGTGCGGCTCTCGCCGCACGCGCAGGAGGCCCATGGCCTGCTGGACGCCACCGCGGTGTTCGTCCACGACCCGTCGCCGGCCGGGGCGGCGGCCCGGCGGCTGCTGGTCGCGGCCAGGGAGCGCTCGCGCGGCGACGTGCGACGTGCCGACCTGCTGGCCACCGCCCGCGGGGCCGGTCCGCTGGCGCTCGACGTCCTCCGCCGGGTGGTGCTCGGGCGGGGCAGCGTCGCGCCGCCGGAGGCGGTCTGGCTGCAGGTGTGGGTCGAGCAGTCGGCCGAGGCCTGGCGCCGGGTCGACCTCGCCACCGGCGCAGCCGACCGCGACGCCCTCGGGCTGGCGCGCGCGCGGGTGCGGTGGGGGGTCACCGACCAGGAGATCGACACGGTGCGGCGGCTGACCCGCTGGGTCGGGCACGACCTCGTCCGGCTCGGCATCGGCTCGCTGGCCCAGCTGCCGGCGATGATCGACGACGACGCCTTCCGCGCGGCGGCCGGTGACGCCGCGCACCCCTCGGGGACCACCCGGATGTCGGTGCACCCGCAGGACGGTGTGGTCGGACCCGACCTCGAGGTGCACGGAGTGCGCGGGCTGGACGTCGTGGGGGGGAGCGTCTTCCCCGTCGCCGGCTACGCGAACCCGACCCTGACGATCGTCGCTCTCGCGCACCGTCTGGGGGAGCGCCTCGCCGCTCCTCAGGCCGAGTCGTCGGCCCGCGCCCGGTCGACCAGCGCGTCCAGCACCCCGGCCGCTGCATCCTCGAGCGCCACGGCTCCGGAGGCGCAGGCGTAGGTGCGCGCCACCCGCTGAGGGCGGCTCGTCGCCACGACGACGTCGGTGAGGCCGAGCCGGGTGGCCCGGGCCAGCAGGGCGTCGGCGAGGCCGCCGGGACCGGCGAGAACCGTTGCCGCCGTTGCGTCGTGCCACCGTGTGCGCAGGGTCTCGTCGTCCCGCAGCTGGTCCTGGAGGGTGCGCAGGTGCCCGCCGCCGTGGCCGAGCAGCCCGTGACCCACGCGGGTGCGGACGTGTCCCGGCAGCGGCACGGGTGGGTGCAGGGGCCCCGCCGCGAGGTGGGCCACGGTCACCAGGGGCCCCAACCGCTGCACGACCTCCGGCGTCACGTGGTTCTGGGTGGCCACGCCCACGGCCGCGACGTCGCCGTCGCCCAGGAGCCGCTCCAGCACCCCGAGCAGGTCGTCGTCGACGTCGTCCGGCGCGACCTCGTGCAGCAGCAGCCGGTCGACCCGACCGCCGAGGTGCAGGAGCGAGCGGTGCACCGAGTCGCGGACCTCGTCGGCGCCGAAGTCGCCTCCGGCGAAGGAGCGGCCGCGCCGCAGCCGCTCCGTCACCGGGGCCGGCAGGAGGGAGCGGGCCGCGGCCTTGATCAGACGGCCGGTCACGGTCGGCGGGGGCGCTGCCGACAGGCCGACCTTGGTCGAGACCATCTCGACGCCCTCGCGGCCGGCGAGGAAGGTGCCGAGCGCGGGCTCGCTGCGACCGTGCCCGTAGGACGGCGCGGTGTCGAACCGCCGCAGGCCGACGTCCCAGGCCGCGGCCAGCAGCTGCCCCGAGGTCAGGGCGTCGACCTGGCCGTAGAGGTGGGCGGTGCCGAAGGCGACCTGGGGCACGGTCATCGGGTCCTCAGACGGCGCGGCGGGCGGGGAGGCCGCCGACGAAGTCAGCCAGCCGGGTTGCCCGCTCCGACCAGTCCATCGAGCGCGCCAGCTCGATGCCGGCCTCGTTGCGGTCGGCGCCGTGCGCGAGGCGCAGCGCGTCGCCGCCGACCTGCTCGTCCGCGGCGGACCACACGCCCGGCGTGACCCGCTGGGCGTCGCTGAGGGGCATCGTGGTCACGACGTTCAGCCCCGCCGCGAGGTACTCGTAGAACTTCATCGGGCTCCGGCCGCGGTTGAGGGAGCTCTGCTCGAACGGCATCACGCCGACCCGGGCGCCGGCGAGCAGGGCCGGCACGTCGTCGTAGTGAGCCGGCCCGCGCATCGTCACGTTGGAGGGCAGCTCGGGCGCGCCGTCGGCCTCGACGGGTCCCCACACGCTGACCGGCACCTGCGGGTTGGAGGTCGACATCGCCACCAGGCCGGACCAGTCGAAGCGTCCGTCGATGGCTCCGACGTAGACCGCGCCGCAGCGCTCGACCGTCGGCTCGTCGCGGTGGAAGTGGCCGAACTCGACGCCGTTCTCCAGGACCAGCGACGGCACGTCCGGTCGGGTCCGCAGCAGCCGCTCCAGGACGGCGGACGAGGTGGCGACGACGCCGTCGGCGCGGGCCAGGACGTGTGCCTCCCCGGTGAGCTTTGCCGGCGTCTCCACGACGTCGGTGGAGCGGTAGACCACCCGGTCCGCGTCGACGTAGCGCTCCAGCCCGGCGAGCAGCGGCTGGTCGACCACCAGGGCATCGACCCGGGCGAAGCCGAGCCGGGCCAGCGAGCCGCGCAGGCCGGGCACGGTGGTCCGCAGGGCCGGTCCGCTGCTGAGCCGGCTGCCCAGCGACATCGGCAGCAGGGTGAGCGGGAGGAGGTCACCGGCCTCGCGGCAGGCCCGGACCGAGCGCGCCGCCAGCCGGTAGCGCCGCCGCACCTCGGGGTCGTGCAGGTGCAGCACGTGCGCCAGGGAGACGGGGGAGGACAGGTGCAGGACCTGGTGGCCCTGGGCCACCAGCTCGCGGGCGAGGTGGTGGCTGCCCACGCGGAACACGCCGCCAGGCGCGGTGTGGCTGGCCAGCAGCACGCGCATGCGGGGGTGCCCCCTTCCGTGGTCGCTCGAGCTCTGCGGTCGTCGAGCCCGTTCCGCCCGCTCTGCCCAACTCTCGCACGGAAGGCGACGGTGGGCCGACCTCGCCCTGCTGTGCGAGGGTCCCTGGGTGGTGGACGAGGTCGCGGTGCCCGCTCCCGGCGACCGTCTCGTCGGGTCGCCGGTGTGGCGTCGGCTGCTGCTGCCGCGCAACCGCTCGGTCTGGGTGAAGTGGGCCTACCTGCCGCTCGGTGCGGTGGTGGCCGCTGCGGTGCACCGGTCGGTACCGGGTCCCGTCGCGCTGCTCGACATCGCCCTGGTGTGGGTGGTCGCCGAGCACCTGGCCTACCAGGCGCGCTACCTGGTGAACGACCTGCGCGACCGGGTCGCCGACGCCGGCCACCCCGCGCAGCAGCGGCGACGTCGGCTCCCGGCGGTGCTCTCAGGGCCTCAGCTGGCGCTGGCCTGGGGGTCGGTCGGGGTGCGAATCGTGCTGGCGGTGCTCGTCGGCGTGCTCTGGTTGGAGGGTCCGCCGCGCGAGGCGGCGCTGGGGTTCCTGGTCGGCCTGGCGGTGATCACCGCGGTGTACGAGGTCGGCCGCGACCGGGTGCGCCGGCGCGCGGTCGACCCCGGCGGTCGGGGGGCGCTCGGGCTCGCGCTGCCGGTGCTGCTGGCGGTGCCGCTGGGCTACGGCCTGCGGGTCGGCGCCGGCTACCACGCGCTGGCGCCCTCGGGCCCGGACCTCGAGGGTGGCGTGCTGGTGTCGGCCGTCCTGCTGCTGCAGACCGCGTGCGTGCTGCTGGCGTGGACCCTGGAGGGCACCGCCTTCCTCGGCGGCTTCCCGCACGCGCCCACCTACGACCCCGGCCTGCGCCGGCGGGCGCACGTCGGCGTCCTGCTCGTGCACGCGGGCGCGCTGGCCCGCGACGCGCTGCCCGGGCCGGTCGACGGAGCCGGGTCCGCGGTCGTGGCCCGGGACCGACCGGTGCGAGGGCGGGGCGCGCCCTGCGCCTGGGACGCGGCGGCCGCCGGGGCCGTGCTGCTGTCGGTCGCCCTGGTGGCCCTGGTGGTGCGCCCGACCTGGCTGCAGGTGGCCGTCCTGGCGGGTGGGCTGCTCGCTGCGGCGGCACCGCTGCTGGCTCGGTGGGTCGTGCGTCCGGCGACCTGGCTCGGCGGTGACGCGCTCGCCGTCTGCGTCGGTGTCGAGGTGGCGGCGCTGTTCGCGACGGCCGCGGCGGTCCTGCTGGTGCAGCCGGCGGCGGCCTGGCTGCTCGTCGTGCCCGGGGTCACCTGGCTGCAGTGGGCCGGCCTGCGCGCGAGCAGCTGGCAGCGCGGCGTGGGCCCTCTGTCACTGCTGCGCCGACCGTGGCGGTTCTGGCGCGGTGCGGAGCCGCTGGTCAGAACGTGAACCTGGTGGCGTCCGTGGGGAACGCGAACCAGGCGATCGCCCGGCGTGGGGTGATCACCCGCAGGCCGCCGCCGCCGTCCCCGGCCCAGGAACCGGGCCCGGGCGAGTAGCCGTCGCCGTTGTACTTGGCGAAGGCGGTGCTGAGCCGGGCACCGAGGTCCTCGGGCGCGGCCCTGGTGGGCTCGCTGGTGCCCTCGACGATGACGACCTCGACCCCGCTCTCCAGCGTGAGCGTGACCGCCGGGTTGGTGCGCAGGTTGAGCGCGTGCCGGGTGGTCGGGGCGCCGTCGTACCAGAACCGGCCGTCGAGCCAGACCCCCCAGCGCGGGACGGCGTGCGGCGTGCCGTCGGGCCGCACGGTGCCCAGCCAGTAGTGGTGGGAGGCCAGCAGGCGCTCCTCGACGGCGGACCACTCGAGCAGGCCCTCGGAGGTGGTGGGCAGGCCGTAGCCCTCGGGCATGGCGGGACGGGAGCGTTCTGGGTCCATGCGCGCGGACCGTACGCCGGGGGTCCGACAACAGCTACGGGCTGCAGCGCTCGACCGGGTCGGCCTCCTCGCGAGGTAGGTCTCGTCCCAGACCCGGGTGCGGGTGGTGACGGCGCCGAGATCGACCGCCTGGTCCTGCAGGGCGTGCACGAGCTCGTGCACCAGCATCACCTCCAGGCTCGGGCCCCAGCCGGTGCCGCGAAGCCGGCGCTGGTGTCCTCGTCGTAGGCCGCGGCAGCCCCTCCTCGCCCTGGACCCAGGCCAGCACCTCGGGCAGCCGCTCGGGCAGCACCTCGGAGGCGGGGCGGCCCGCGTCGACGTCGGGCGCCGGGTCCTCGGACAGCCCCTGGACCAGCAGGGTCCCCGCGACCCCGAGCAGCGCGCCGACCAGCCCGGCGACCAGGGCCGTGACCACCACCGTGACGACGGTGCTCCGCCGGTCCGGACCCGTGGGGGAGATGGGGTAGGGCTGCGGGTACGGCTGGGCGTAGGGCTGCGGGGGGTGGGGCTGCTGGACCGGCGGCGCAGGGGGCGGCCCTGGATCCGCGGCGACGCCCTGGCACGCGCCCGGGATCCATCGTCGCACGGGGGAGCGGGTAGGATGGGGGGGTTCCGGCGTCGGTGATGCCGCTGGCCCAGAGGGGCCACGCCGGGTCGTCCTCTTCGTCGACCCCTGGAGTTGTGCTGTGAGCACCTTGAACGCGAACGACCACAAGGTCCGTGACCTGGCCCTGGCCGAGGCCGGCCGGCACCAGATCCGCCTGGCCGAGCACGAGATGCCGGGCCTGATGTCCCTGCGCGCCGAGTACGGCCAGAGCAAGCCGCTGACCGGCGCCCGGATCGCCGGCTCGCTGCACATGACGGTGCAGACCGCCGTCCTGATCGAGACGCTGGTGGATCTCGGCGCCGACGTCCGCTGGGCGTCCTGCAACATCTTCTCGACCCAGGACGAGGCCGCCGCGGCCGTCGTCGTCGGGTCGGGCACCCCCGAGGCGCCGAACGGCGTCCCCGTGTTCGCGTGGAAGGGCGAGACCCTCCCCGAGTACTGGTGGTGCACCGAGCAGATCCTCACCTGGCCCGGCCAGGACGGCCCGAACATGATCCTGGACGACGGCGGCGACGCCACGCTCCTGGTGCACAAGGGCCGCGAGTTCGAGATCGCCGGCGTCGTGCCGTCCACGTCGGAGTCCGACTCGGAGGAGTACGCGGTCATCCTCGACGTCCTGCGCGCCTCGCTCGCGGCGACCCCCGACCGGTTCCAGAAGATGGCGGCCGGCATCAAGGGCGTCACCGAGGAGACCACCACCGGCGTGCACCGGCTCTACCAGTTCGCCGCCAGCGACGACCTGCTGTTCCCGGCGATCAACGTCAACGACTCGGTCACCAAGTCGAAGTTCGACAACACCTACGGCTGCCGGCACTCGCTGATCGACGGCCTCAACCGCGCCACCGACGTCCTGATCGGCGGCAAGGTCGCGGTCGTCGCCGGCTACGGCGACGTCGGCAAGGGCTCGGCGGAATCGCTGCGGGGCCAGGGCGCCCGCGTCATCGTCACCGAGGTCGACCCCATCTGCGCGCTCCAGGCCGCGATGGAGGGCTACCAGGTGGCCCGGATGGAGGACGTCGTCGAGACCGCCGACATCTTCATCACCACGACGGGCTGCTACGACGTCATCACCGCCGACCACATGTCGCGGATGAAGAACAAGGCGATCGTCGGCAACATCGGCCACTTCGACAACGAGATCGACATGGCCGGCCTGGCGAAGCTGCCCGGCATCACCAAGACCGAGATCAAGCCCCAGGTGCACGAGTGGACGTTCCCGGCCGCCGACGGCCAGGACGAGCGCTCGATCATCGTGCTGTCCGAGGGTCGCCTGCTCAACCTGGGCAACGCCACCGGCCACCCGTCGTTCGTGATGAGCAACTCGTTCTCGAACCAGACCATCGCCCAGATCGAGATCTGGACGAAGCCGGACGAGTACGAGAACCAGGTCTACGTGCTGCCGAAGCACCTGGACGAGAAGGTGGCTCGCCTGCACCTGGACGCCCTCGGCGTGCGGCTCACCGAGCTGACCAAGCCCCAGGCCGAGTACCTCGGCGTCGACGTCGCCGGCCCGTTCAAGGCGGAGCACTACCGGTACTGACGTGCCACGAGGCGTCTACTCCGTCGCCGGCCGGTCCGAGGCGTTCTCCTGCGCCCCCGGGCCGGCCGGTTGGCGTTTCGTGTCCGACCGGCTGGACCTGGCCTGCGACGGCGCCTTTCGCGCCGTCCGGTTCGTCGTGACGGCCGGTGGACGGCAGGTGCGCGGTGGGGGGCTCCGCCTGGACGACGGTGCCCCCGTCCTGGTCTGGGCTCCCATCGACGGCTCCGCCGCCGAGCGCACCACGGCGGCCTCCGGGCTGCTCACTCCCTCCCCGGGCTCGGTCGTCGGCCTGCTGCGGTCGGTGGCCGGTCCCGGCCAGGAGCCCGTGCGGGCGGACCTCGACGTCCTCCGGTTCGGCCCCGACCCGCTCGCCGGGCTGCGCTGCCGGCTGCGGGTCTCGCGGTCCGGCGCCGTCTCCCACGACGCCCCCGCCGGTCCGCTGCTGGTCGAGACCTGGCAGGTCACCGACGTCGACACGGGCCTGGTCAGCGCGGTCCACCTCGCCGGCGACGTCGTGCTGCACGCCGGCGCCGGCGTGCTGGACGACGAGGTCGAGCTCGACCAGCTCGACGGCCCGCCTTCTCCGACAGGCGTTCCCGGCCCGGTCTGAGGGCCGCGCGCCCGTGCTCAGGCGTCCGGGTCGTTCTGGAGCGGTCGGACCTCCATCGCGCAGCGGCATGAGGCGGCGATCCGCGCCGCCCACTCCAGGGCCTCGTCGTGCGAGGCGACCTCCAGGATCGCGAACCCGCTGAGGTACCGCTCGTCCGGAGGGGTCGTGCCGGGGGTGACCGACCCGTCCTGGCCGACGACGCTCAGGTCGCGGCCGTCGACCCCACCGCCGGTGACCCAGACCCCGGCCTCCTTGGCCTGGTGGACCACGGCGTGCGAGGCCGCAGCGACGTCGGGCAGGTCCTCCTCGGGGAAGGTCATCGCCGCGTCGTCGAACGAGATCAGGTACCGCGTCATCGTGTGCTCCGTGTCTCAGGCCCACCCCGGGGCCGTTGTCGCCTGCCTCCCGTACGACCACCGCCGGCCGCAGAAGTCATCGCCGTACCGGCCGGCTATCAGCGATCCAGCTGCGGACGCCGCTCCGCGGGACGTCCACCTGGGACCAGGGGAGGGACCTGGACGAGCGAGCCCACCGTGCTGCACCCCCTGACCTTCGGGCGTAGGCCTCGCCGGCGGCGTAGCCGGGTAGGGGTTCGACCAGGACGACCTGGCGGGTGCCGAGCAGGGTGGTCCACTCGTGGGCGACGACGAGTCCGGCGTCGTTGGTGCGGGTGCGGACGTGGCAGAGCCCGGCGGTCTTGTACCGGTGGCAGCGTCGCGATCGCGGTGAGAGGTTCTGCACGCTGGTCGGCCCGCGAGGGTGCGGCACGGTGTGGTCGAGGTCGGCTCGCCCGGCCGAGACGCCGCAGCCGGGGAAGGTGCAGACCGGGTCGCGGGCGCGGGTGGTCTCGGCGATCTGGACGGGCGGCCGGTAGGTACCGGTCTCGTGCTGGACGGCCTTGGCGAGGGCCCGCTTGGTGGCGGCGGTGAGAGTCGCTGGGGTCCAGCCGCCTTCGGGTGCCGTCCCGACGCGGAGGAGCCGGACGAGCATGCCGTGACGGTCGGCCATCAGCACGCATGTGCTCGCCTGGCTCGCCTGGGCTTGTTCGGCCAGGACGCGGGCGGTGGCGGCGGTCACGGGCATCGGGGTGCCGGCGCCGCGGACCTCGCCCGGGTCCTGGGCTGCTGGGCCGTCGCCGAACAGGGCGTCGGCGTTCAGGACGACGCCGAGCTCGCGGCGCACCCGGCACCGACCCACCCCGCCCGCACCGTCGGTGACGAGGAGGTCGACCTTGGCCAATGCCCAGGGTGCGTCCGGCCAGGGCGTCGGCGCTCAGGCTGCGGGCGGTGGCGTCCAGGGTGGCCTCCAGGCCAAGGACCAGCTCGGTGGGGCCGGTCACGGTCATCGTGGTCAGGGCCGGGTTCTCCGGGTGCACCCGCACCCAGGTACCGGTCTGCGTGCGGACGTCGTCGCGGACCTGCTCCTCGGTGTCGGTGCGGACGGCGGCGACTGCCTTGCGGACCCGGGCCGCGAACGCTCGCAGCGAGGGTCCGTCCCACGGCCCGACCGGCCCGTCGCCCACGAGCGGGGTGGTGGGTAGCCCGTCCAGGATCGAGCGCTCGACCTTGCGGGCCTGCGTCACCGGGAGCCCGACGACCTCCTCGGCCAGCACCCGCGCGCGGCCCGGGTCGATCCGCCCACCCTCCAGCAGGCCCAGGGTGGTCGGCAGCACCGTCACCAGGGTCCGCGAGACCTGGACCTCCTGCTCGGCCTGGTACTGGCTCAGCCCGGTCGCTGCGGCCACCTCGTGCCCGACCAGCACGTCCAGGTCGTGGGAGGTGATGTACCCACCGCGGGTGACGCACTGCGGCGTCCGGAACCCCAGCCACGCGATCGCCCGGGCGTGGGTCTCAGTCGTGATCGCGTAGATCCGCCGGTACCGCTCCGCCGCCATCGCGCACTCGGCTCGCACGTGCGCCCGCAACCACTCCACCAGGGTGCGTCCGCGGTCCTCCGAGCTCATGCACCGAGTCTAGAACGTATGTACGACAGTGGCCTTCGCGTCATGGGTCGTCCACAAGCCATCATCGACGGAGGCAGCCTGTGGGCACGTTGCGTGCCGCGTGGACCCCGCCGCACGTCCACGAGCCCGACCACGTGGAGCCCTGATCTCTTCCGTGGTCGCGCGGCTCTGGCTACGCTCGACGACGTCCAGCGGAGAAGGGTCCTGAGATGGCCGAGCGCGAACGTGCACCACGCCTGCCGCCGCGCTGGTTCATCCGCCTGTTCTGGTTCGCGCACCGCGGGGTGTGCCGGGTCTCGCGCGGCCGGCTCGGCCTCTGGACACCGAAGGAGAACCGCTGGGGAACGCTGCGGCTCACGACCACGGGGCGTCGGACGGGGGCGCCGCGGCAGGTCGTCGTGGCGTACCTCGAGGACGGCGCGGACCTCGTCACGCTGGCCATGAACGGGTGGGCCGACGCAGAGCCGTCGTGGTGGCTCAACCTCCTGGCGCGGCCCGAAGCCCAGGTCGAGATGGGCGGTGCACCGCGCCCGGTGCCCGTCCTCGCCAGTGCTGCCGAGGCCGGCGAACGGGCTCGGCTGTGGGCGCGGTGGCACGAGGTCGATCCGCGGCTCGACGCCCACGCGGCACTCCGGTCGTCGGAGACCGCGGTCGTCGTCCTGCGCCCGCGCTGACGCGCCGGGCGTCAGGCCTCGATCACGGCATCCAGCACGGCGAGCCGCACGGCCTCGGCGGCAGCCGCTTGGACCGCAGCCACCCCGCCGATCCGGGCAGCGCCTGGCCAGCCGGGAACCGCGTCGGGAGCCGCCACGGCCGCCTCCATCGCGCCCGTGGCGAGCACGAACACTGTGTCGCCGTCGGTGAGCGTGTGCACCGGTTCGATCGAGCGCGCGAGGCCGTCGTGCCCGGCCCCGGCGGCGCGGGTGGCCTCGGCGACGTCCAGGCGGGCGTTGGTGACGACGACCGCGAGCGTGGTGTTGAGCGCGGCGTCGTCCCCGCCCCCCTCGGCCGCGGGCGCACCGAGGACGACGCCGGCGGCGTTCACCACGGCCAGCGCACCGACGAGTACGCCGCCGGGGAGTCGCACGAGCCCGTTGCCGACACCCCCCGGTGCCGTGCCACGAGCCGTCCGGGCACCGGTACCCGCTCCGACCGACCCGCGCACCACCGCACCCCCCGTAGCGGAAGCGGCTGCTGCATGACCCATCTCAGCATCAGGGCGCGCGTCCCAGTCGCCACCGCGTCCCAGGTCGAAGACGCACGCAGCAGGCACCACCGGGACCACGACGGGGGTCCCGTCGTCGCGGACGCCGACCGGGAAGCCGCGACCCTGCTCCTCGCACCAGCGCTGGGCACCGTGCGCCGAGACGAGCCCGAACGCCGACCCGCCGCACAGCACCACGGCGTCGACCGTGTCGACGAGCGTGCCCGGGGCCAGCGCGTCCGTCTCGTGCGTCCCGGGTCCACCACCGCGGACGTCGACCGCCCCGGTCGTCCCGGGCGGCGGCACCACGACGGTCACGCCGGTGCACCAGCCGCCACCCGTTCGCTGCGCGTGGCCGACGCGGACGCCCTCGATCTCGGTGATCACGCCACCATCGGACCACGCCCGGTATCGTCCGTGCATGGTGGCCGGTACCCAGGCGCAGTCGGAGGAGACGACCGAACGGCCGGCGCTGTCCTGGCGGCTCGTCCCCGCGGTGCTGCTAGCCGCCTCAGGGCTGAGCCTGTTCGGTCTGCACTGGCGCCCGGGCGGGTACGTCGTCCTCGCGGCCGCCCTGGCCACCGCGGCCCTGGTCGACCGCCGGTTGTTCCGCGACCTGGTCCTGATCGCGTTCGGGCTGGTCACGATCAGCCTGGTCCGGGTGAACACCGACATCTCCGTCGGCCACATGCTCGAGATGGGCCTCGCGCTCACCGTCGCGGTGGCGGTCCCGTACCTGGTCTCGCGCCACGGCTACGGCGACCACGCCGTGCGCTTCCCGATCAGGACCGGTCAGCGCTGGACGCCGGCCGAACGCTGGTACCTCGTGGCCGTCGTGGTGCTGGGCTGGTTGGTGCTGCCGGTGTACATGATCGGTTCGGGCGTCTACCAGAACTGGCCGGCCGCCTCGGACGTCAGCTCGATCAGCCGCCTGTTCGTGGGTACCAACGCCCTCGGCATCTGGGACGAGCTGTTCTTCATCTGCACGTGCTTCGCCCTCCTGCGGCGGCACTACCCGGACTGGCTCGCCAACCTGGTCCAGGCGGTGCTGTTCACCTCGTTCCTGTGGGAGCTGGGCTTCCACGCGTGGGGCCCGTTCCTGATCTACCCGTTCGCACTCGTCCAGGGGTGGATCTTCCGGCTCACGAGGTCGCTCACGTACATCGTGTGCGTGCACCTGCTGTTCGACCTGGTGCTCTTCCTGGTCCTGGTGCACGCGCACAACCGGGACTGGATGGCGATCTTCCTCTACTGACGGCGACGGTCAGTTCTCCCCGCGCGCCCCCGCGTTCACCGAGACCGTGCGCACGGCACCGCCCTCCACGTCCCACTCGGCCAGGACGTCCTCGTAGGTGCCGTCCTCGACCAGGGTCTCGAGCGTGGCCCGCAGCGCGTCCCGCAGCTGCTCCCGGTCCTTCGCGACGCCGATGCCGTACAGGCCCGGCTCGTACTGCACGTCGGACGCGAGCTGGTAGTCGGCCTGGGTGCGCTGGGCCGTGGCCAGGTACGCCGCCGGCGGGTAGTCGTTGAGCACGGCGGCGGCTCGTCCCGTACGCACCTCGACCAGCGCGTCGTTGTTCGTGTCGTGGAGGTCGACCTGAACCGGGCTCCCGGCTGGGCACGAGGCCTGGGTGCGCTTCAGCAGGTCGACCTGCACCGTTCCCTCCTCGACCGCGACGACGTGGCCGCACAGGTCGTCCAGGTCGGAGATGCCCTGCGGGTTGCCGCGCTGCACCACGATGGACGTGCCGGCGCTGAAGTAGTTGACGAAGTCGACGACGTCCTGCCGCTCCGGGGTGTCGGTGACCGAGGCCATCGCCACGTCGACGTCGTGCGCCGCCACCTGGTCCAGGATGGTGTCGAAGTCCGTCACGACGATCTCGACCTCCACCCCCAGCAGCTCGCCCATCGCGGCGGCGAGGTCCGGCTCGAACCCGGTGACGGTGCGTCCGTCAGGCGCGAAGAGGGATGCCGGGGCGTAGTTGGCGTCGGTCGCCATCCTCAGCACGCCGGCGTCCCGGACGTCGCTGGGCAGCATCGCGTGCAGCGCGGGGTCGGCACGAGAACCCGTTGCCGCAGAGCCCTCGTCGTCGTCGGCGGCGGGCGAGCAGGCCGCAACCGCCAGCGTGGCGACGACCGCGACGGCGACCCACGGTGCAGGGGTCCGGCGGGACCGACGGGGTGCAGCCGTCATGACGTGGGCTCCAGGGTGGGACGTCGGTGGGTGCCGAGGGTGGGGTGGTCGACCAGCTGCTCCCAGGTCGTGGGGCGGGAGTACCAGTAGCCTTGCGCTGCGTCGCAACCCACGCCGCTGAGCCAGTCGGCCGCCTGCTGGGTCTCGACGCCCTCGGCGGTGACGGTGAGCCGCAGCCCGTGCGCGAGCGCCACGAGCGAGCGCACCACCTCGCGGTCGGCCTCGTTCGTCTCGACCCCCGCGACGAAGCCGCGGTCGATCTTGACCTCGTCGACGGCCAGCGTGCGCAGGTGCGACAGGCTCGCGTACCCGACGCCGAAATCGTCGAGGGCGCTGCGGACGCCGTACGCGGCGAGCCGCTCGAGCACCGTGCCCGCCCCGCCGGGGTCGACACCGAGTGCGGTCTCGGTGATCTCCAGGTGGAGGCGTGAACGCTCCACACCGCTGGCATCGAGCTGGGCCAGCACCACTTCCGGGAAGTCGACGTCCAGGTTGCGGATCGAGACGTTGACCGAGACCTCCCACGGCACACCGAGGCTCGCCCATGCCGCGCAGTCCCCCAGCGCTCTGGCCAGCACCCAGCGGGTGAAGGGGTGCACCAGGTTGGACTGCTCAACCGCCGGGACGAACTCGGCCGGCGGCAGGAGGCCCCGCTTCGGGTGCTCCCAGCGGACGAGCGCCTCCAGCCGGGTCACCTCACCGGTCGCGAGGTCGACGAGCGGTTGGTAGTGCAGCACGAGCTCGTCGCGCTCCAGCGCCAGCCGCAGCTCGGACTGCACGGCCAGCCGTCCGGCCGGGGTCTTCTCGAGGTGAGGGTCGTACACGACGATGCTGTTCGTGCCCCGCTTGCCCTGGTACATCGCCACGTCGGCCGAGCGCAACAACGACTCGGTGTCGTGGCCGTCGCGCGGGTGCAGGGCCACGCCGAAGCTGGCCTCGACGGTGACCGCCACCCCGTCCAGCTCGACGCTCGCGGTGAGGGCCTGGCTCACCCGCACGAGCAGCGACAGCACCTCCTCGACACCGGTGATGCCGGACAACAGCAGGCCGAACTCGTCGCCGCCGAGGCGGGTGACGGTGTCGTCGGTGCGCAGCGTGTCGCTCAGCCGCTGCGCGACCGTGCGCAGCAGCTCGTCGCCGGCGTGGTGGCCGAGGGTGTCGTTCACCTCCTTGAACCGGTCCAGGTCGACCAGGACCACGGCGAGCGGAACCGCGGACCTGGTCGCGACATCGACCCGGCGCCGGAACAGCTCGCGGTTCCCGAGGCCGGTCAGCGGGTCGTGCAGGGCGTCGTGGGCCGACCTGGCCGCGTTGCGGCGCAGCCGGCGCGTGGTCGAGAGCGAGATCAGGGCCAACACGAGGTAGAGGCTGCCGAGGCCGGCTCCGAGGCGCTGGAAGGTGCGGGTGCTGGCGGCCTCGACCTCTGCGGCGATGGCGTCGTAGGGCAGCTCCAGCTCCAGCACGCCCACCGACCGGCCCACGGCACCGGCGATGACGGGCTGGAGCACCCGGATGCTGCTGGGACCCGTGCCCTCGTCCAGCACGTCCAGCCGGGTGCCGCCGGCCGCCGCCGCCCGGAAGTCGGGGTCGTCGCTCGGCAGCGTCCCGCGCACGCCCCCGTCATCGGAGAACACCACGGCGCCGTCGAAGGCGCGCAGCCGCAGCCGCACGACCGAGCCGTGGAAGATGGCCAGGTCGGTGGCTTCCTGGAGCTGGCGTTCCTCCGACGACGTCAGGCCCTCGCGCAGGTCGTCACCGGACAGCGCGGGGGCGATCGCCATCTCCTCGATCACGGCTGCCTGGGCGCGAGCGGACTCCAGGCCGCGCTCGACGCCGTCCTCGCGGTTGCCGTGCGCCAGCACCACACCCAGCGCGACGACGGGCACCAGGCTGGCCACGGCGTAGGTGGCGAACAGCCCGGTGCCCGAGCTCAGGCCCGGCCCGCTGGTGCGCATCCATCACACATCGGCGCGCGCCGGGCCAGGGTTGACCCCCGGTACCCGAGGAGTTGCGGGCCTAGAAGAAGGTGTAGGCCCGCCGGGAGACCGAGAAGCCCAGCCCGGTGCTCGCCTGGGCGCAGCGCATCCCCGCCTCGCTGGAGGAGCAGCTGAAGTCCCCGACGGTGACGTCGCGGCCGTAGTCGAGCGTGCCACCGCCACCACCGACCAGGGACTCCGCGTCGCAGGTCACCCGCGGGCCGGCGGCGTCGACCAGCACGCCGGCGCCGAAGGTCTGCGTGCAGTCGGCGGGCGGGGTGCCGGCCTCCCAGGTCTTCTCGGTGACGTCGCAGCGGGCCAGCTCCTCGCTGATGACGCAGACGATGTTGCCGCTGGGGGAGACGAAGCGGGTGAGGGGCGCGGCCGGGGCCTCGGTCGTGGTCGCGTCGGCCGGTGGGGCCGTCGACCCCGACGCGAGCGGGGTGGCGTCCGGGTCGGGGACGGACGGCAGGCCGGTCTCGGGGGTGAGCTCGACGGCTGCCAGGTCGCCCACCGACCCGAGGGTGCTGGTGGCCCAGAGGGCGCCGGCCAGGCACAGCAGCAGGGCGAAGCCCAGAGCGATGCCGGTGTTGCGTCGGCGCATCCGTCCGCGCGCGGCCACCGCGGGGTGGGGCTGGCTCATCCTCGGCTCCTCAGCTCTGGCCACCCCTCAGGCCGGCCATCCACGCCTCGACGTCCCCCGACGACCGGGGAAGCATGCCAGAGAGGTTCTCGCAGCCGTCCTTCGTGACCAGCACGTCGTCCTCGATCCGCACGCCGATGCCCCGCAGGTGCTCGGGCACGGCGAGGTCGTCGGAGCGGAAGTACAGGCCGGGCTCGATGGTGAAGACCATGCCGGGCTCGAGCTCGGCCTCCAGGTACATCTCCCGCCGTGCCTGCGCGCAGTCGTGGACGTCGAGGCCGAGGTGGTGCGACGTGCCGTGCACCATCCAGCGGCGGTGGTAGCCGCCGGTCTCGGGGTCGAGCGACTCCTCGGCGCTGACGGGGAGCAACCCCCACTCGGCGAGCCGGGCGGCGATCACCCGCATCGCGGCCTGGTGCAGGTCCTTGAACCTCGTGCCTGGACGGGCGACCGCGAACGCGGCGTCGGCCGCCTCGCAGACGGCGTCGTAGACCTGGCGCTGGGCGTCGGTGAAGGTGCCGTCGACGGGCAGGGTGCGGGTGACGTCGGCGGTGTAGAGGGAGTCGACCTCCACCCCCGCGTCGACCAGGATCAGCTCCCCCGCGTGCACCTCGCCGTCGTTGCGGATCCAGTGCAGCGTGTTCGCGTGGTCACCGGCCGCGGCGATGGTGTCGTACCCGGGGCCGTTGCCCTCGCGCCGGGCGCTGAGGTTGAACACGGTCTCGACCACCCGTTCACCACGGTGGTGCGCGACCGCCTCGGGCAGGGCCCGGACGATGTCGGCGAACCCGGCTGCGCTGGCGGCCACCGCGGCCCGCATCTGCTCGATCTCCCAGGAGTCCTTGACCAGGCGGAGCTCCGAGAGCGTCTCTGCCAGATCGGCATCGATCTCCTGGTACTCCTCGTCGGTCAGGCCGCCGGTCGCGCGCGCCTGCCCCACCTCGGCCTCCACCGCGGCGTCGGCCGCTGGCACCACCCGCACCTGGACGCCACCCTTGCCGACGTCCTTGCGCAGTGCGTCGCCGAGCTGGTCGACGTGCGCCGTGGCCAGCCCGAGCTCGGCCTCGACCTCCTCCAGGGACGGCCGCACGCCCACCCACAGCTCGCCGTAGCGGGCGTCGGCGTAGAACTCCTCGGTGTCGCGCTCGGCGCGCGGACGGAAGTAGAGGACGGCGTCGTGCCCCTCGCCGTCGCCCTTCGGGTGCAGCACCAGGACGGCATCGGGCTCGCGGTCGGTGCCGAGCCCGGTGAGGTGCGCGAACGCCGAGTGCGGACGGAACCGGTAGTCGCTGTCGTTGGAGCGCACCGCCAGCTGGCCCGCCGGCAGCACGAGCCGCTCGCCGGGGAACCGCGCGCTCAGCGCCTCGCGCCGGGCTGCCGCGAACGGTGCGACGTCCGCCTGGTCGGGGAGGGCGTCCGGCCGGGGGACCCAGCGGTCGGCGATGAACGCCCTGAAGGCCTCGGACGTCGGCCGCTGGCTCCGGTTGTCGACCCGGTCCTGCAGCGGCTGGGGGATGGTCTCTGGTGCGTCGGCGTGCTCGGACATGGCTCGCATCCTCGCACGGTGCGGCGCGAGTGACCGAGCCCACGCCCGCCGTGCGTACCGGTCAGGCGGGCCGGCGGGCAGGATGTGGCCCATGCAGTTCGGACGCACCTTCGAGGAGTTCGAGGTCGGCGCGGTGTACAAGCACTGGCCCGGCAAGACCGTCACCGAGTACGACGACCACCTGTTCTGCCTGCTGACGATGAACCACCACCCCCTGCACCTGGACGCCAGGTACGCGACCACCACGCCGCAGGGGAGGAACGTCGTCGTGGGCAACTACGTGTACTCGCTGCTGCTCGGCATGAGCGTCCCCGACGTCTCCGGCAAGGCGATCGCCAACCTCGAGGTGAGGAGCCTCAAGCACGTGGCGCCCACCTTCCACGGCGACACGGTCTACGGCGAGACCACCGTGCTCGACAAGAGGGAGTCGACCTCAAAGGACGACCGCGGCGTCGTGACGGTCGAGACCCGCGGCCACAACCAGGACGGCACCCTGGTCTGCGTCTTCACCCGGGCCGTCATGGTCCCCAAGCAGAGCTACCTGGACGCCCGGGGGGGCGACCAGCCCGGCCGGCCGGAGCCGACGGGGGCCTGAGCCTCAGCCGGCTGTTCGTGCCGTCGAGCACCGCTTCATCGAGCACCGTTCACCGGACACCGGACGCGAGGGATCTGTCCGTCCATCCGTGCTGCGCTGATCGGGCGATCCCGGCTCGCGGTCGGTGACCCGTCCGGGCGAGCGGGCGTCGTGGTGGGTCGTCCCGCCGGGGGTCCCGGACCGGGTCCTGGCCGCCTACCGGTTCGCCGAGGGGGAGCTGGAGCGGACCGATCCGGGCTGCGCGATGCCGTGGTGGCTGCTGGCCGGCGTCGGCAAGGTCGAATCGGGGCACGCGCGCGGTGGCCGGTTGGGGGACCTCCTACCGCGACC
>JBBQSN010000044.1:0-22824 GCA_038213835.1 Actinomycetales bacterium | reverse complement strand
GCCCGGCACGGCTACCTCACGGTCGCCATCGCGCACACGCCACGGACCGACCTCGAACGCATCGTGCTGACCATGAACCTCGGTGGCACCCTGCCGCAGTGTCGAGAGTTCAAGTACCTCAACTACGACCGGCCGCTTGACGTCACCCTCGTGGTCCGCGCCATCGCCGAACGCGCTGCCGACCCTGGCTGGGCGGGACGGATCGACCTCTTCGCCCTGGCCTACCTCGGACACTCCTCCGGATCCGGCTCCGCCATGATGATCGCCGGCGCGGGCCGCGAGTACATCCCGGGTCTCGGCCTCGCTCTCGCCGCGCACCGCGGCCCCAGAGTCTTCGTGGCCCTGTCACCAGAGGGTATCGGCGATGACGGGTTCCAAGCCGACTCCTGGGACACCGTGACCCGTCCCGTCCTGATGTGCACAGGAGCCAGCGACGGCGACACCCCACAGCAACGCCGAGACCCCTTCGAGCAGATGCCGGCCGGGGACAAGTATCTGCTCTGGATCGAGCACGACGGAGCCCAGCACACCGTTTTCGCAGGCGACACCCGAGCATGTCTCGCAGCCACCCGCGACACGTCGATCTGCGACGACATGCAGGACTGGCTCGGGTCGGGCATCCGGGCGTTCCTCGACGCCCACCTCCGACAGGATCCCGCTGCAGTCGCCTACGTGGAGAGCGACTCCCTCGTTCAGGCGTCCGCGGGCGTCATCGAGTGGACCACCAAGTGAACGGAATCATCGCCTGATCGCCGCGGTGGCCGCCGGTCCGCGCGGCGTGAGCAGCCACCCGAACCCGCCGAGCCCCGCGCGGTCGAGCAGCTCGGCGGCCCGGGACGTGGCGGCCAGGGCCTCGACGTAGCCCGTCGGGTCCCGCGCGGCCAGGGCCGGGTCGGGGCGTGCGGCCCCGACCCCGAGCCGGCGCAGGGCATCCGCCTGGTCCAGCCGCAGCGAACCCGGCAGCCGCGCGGCGACGGCGTCCAGGGCGACGTGGGCGGTGACGTCGTGCTCGCCGTCGGGCACGGCAGCGGTCGCCCGTCCGGCGCGGAACCCCATCAGGGAGCCCTGGGACGGACGGCCGTCCCGCGCGTGGTCGTAGTCGACCGCCAGCGCCAGGCCCTGCTCTCCCACGACGTCGTCGACGAGCCGCTGCCAGGCGTCCTCGCGCGGCGTCCCCACCTCGACCCGGTCGCCCGGCTCGTGCTGACCGGGCCACCAGCGTGCGACCCAGGACAGGTCGTCGGGGCCGGGCACCTCGCCCAGGACCTCGTGGCCGTCGCGCGAGACGAGCACCTGACGCAGGGTGCCGTCGTCGTCGGCCTGCAGCACGGGGCACGGCACGACGTCGAGCAGCTCCCACCCGACGAGCAGGACCGCGCCGGTGGTCGCGGGCAGGCGGTCCGACCAGCCCACGACGGCGTCGAGCCCGGACGGGCGGGGCGCCACCTCCACGGCGTGCAGCGACAGGTCGGGGTCGACCCGGCGCAGCGCCGCGAGCAGCTCGCCGTGCCCCGCCCCGACGTCGACGACCGTGGAGCACCCGGCGTCGCGGGCCAGCCGTGCCAGCGCCTGGGCGAGGAGGTCGCCGGCGGCGTGCGACGCCGTGCGGAAGTGCGCCCGGGGGCCGTCCGGCCGGCGGTAGAAGCCGTTCGGGCCGTACAGCGCTCGCTGCCAGGCGAGCGTCCAGGGCTCGTGCACCCGGGGCTCCGGCGCGGATCAGACCCGGCGCAGCACGACGGCCACGTCGGTGACGGTGAACAGGAACTGTCCGTCGGCCGCCAGGTGGCTGAGGCCGGTCAGCCACTGCGCCGCCTGCGGGCCGAGGTCCTCGTCGTCGGCGGCCGCGGCGACCATCCCCATCGCGACCTTGAAGGCGATCGCCCCCTCGTCGAAGCGGCGGTGCGGGTCGGCCCACGAGTCGAGGTGCACCATCTCGAAGGGCGCCCCGCGCTGGGCGCTGGCGTCGGCGAGCGCGGGCAGCTTGCGGCCCATGAAGCCGTCGGCGCGCTCGACCCAGGTCGGCACCGTCGCCACGAACCGGTCGACCAGCTGTCGGGTCAACGAGTCGTCGGTGGACGTGAACAGCGCTGTGTCCCAGTCGGAGTGGGCGAGCACGAGCAACCCTCCCGGCCTCAGTACCCGGTGCACCTCGACCAGGTGCGCCACCGGGTCCGCGAGGTGCTCGACCGTGTTGAGCGACACCACGCGGTCAAGGCTCGCGGTGGGCAGCAGGAGCCCGGCGTCGAGGTCGACGATCCGGCTCTGCACGCGGTCGTCGTGCAGGAGGTCGTCGTCGAGGTCGGAGGCCAGGTCGACCGCGTGCACCACGGCGGGCTCGTAGGCGAGCAGCTGCCGCACCGTGCGTCCGGTCCCGCAGCCGAGGTCGGCCACGTGCAGGCCGGGCTCGTCCAGCCTGGCCAGCTGCGCGATGCGGGCGTGCCGTCCCATGGCCTGGACCCTATCCCCGCCCGCAGGGACGGGCCCGCCTAGGCTCGGCCGGATGAACGAGCAGGCACGGTCACGTCCGGGACGGCTGGGCGTCGGTGTCGTCGGCGCGGGCAGGGTCGGCGCCGTCCTGGGCTGCGCCCTGCGGCAGGCGGGGCACGCCGTCGTCGGCGCGAGCGCGGTGTCGCAGATCTCCCGTGAGCGGGTCGAGACGATGCTGCCGGGCGTCCCGGTGCTCGAGGTGGCCGACGTCGTGGAGCGCTCGGAGCTGGTGCTGCTCACCGTGCCCGACGACGCTCTCGCCGATCTCGTCGCCGGGGTGGCCGCCACGCACGGGTGGCGGCCGGGGCAGCTGGTCGTGCACTCCAGCGGCCGGTTCGGCGTCTCGGTGCTGGCTCCGGCGCGCGCCCAGGGCGCCATCCCGCTCGCGCTGCACCCGGCGATGACCTTCACCGGCACCTCGCTCGACCTCACCCGGCTGGTCGACTGCTGCTTCGGGGTGACCGCCCCGGGACCGGTGCTGCCGGTGGCCCAGGCCCTGGTCGTGGAGATGGGCGCGGAACCCGTTGTGGTCGACGAGGCCGACCGGCCGCTCTACCACGCGGCCCTCGCGCACGGCTCGAACCACCTGGTGACGCTGGTCGCCCAGGCGCGAGACCTGTTGGTGCGCAGCGGGATCGATGAGCCGGGACGCGTCCTCTCGGCGCTGTTGCGCGCCTCCCTGGAGGGGGCGCTGGCCCGCGGTGACGACGCCCTGACCGGCGCGGTGGCCCGGGGTGACGCGGGCACGGTCGAGGCGCACCTGCGCGAGATCGCCGAGCGCGTGGGCCCCGGCGACGTCCTGGAGGGGTACCGCGCGATGTCGCGGGCGACCGCCGTCCGGGCCCTCGCCTCGGGTCGGCTGAGCGCCCAGCAGGCGCAGGCGCTGCTCGACGTCCTGGCAGGGTGAGGGGTCCGGCGGTCCCGGACGGCGGCCCCGGTAGCGTTGCCGCCGTGACGACACCGACGCTGGTGCGGACCCGGGCCGAGCTGGAGCAGGTCAGGGCCGGGCTCGAGGGCACGGTCGCGGTCGTGATGACGATGGGTGCCCTGCACGATGGCCACGCGACCCTGGTGCGCCGTGCCCGCGAGCGCGCGACCACCGTGCTGGTCACCATCTTCCTCAACCCCCTGCAGTTCGGGGCGGGCGAGGACCTCGCCAAGTACCCGCGCACCATCGACGCCGACCTCGAGCTGCTGGCGGCCGAGGGAGTCGACATCGTGTTCGCCCCGGCGCCCGACGTCGTCTACCCGGACGGCGACCCGGGCATCAAGGTCAGCGCCGGGGGCCTCGGCGACGTCCTGGAGGGCGCCTCGCGGCCAGGCCACTTCGACGGCGTCCTGACCGTCGTGGCCAAGCTGCTGCACCTGGTGCGGCCCGACCTGGCCTACTTCGGCCAGAAGGACGCCCAGCAGCTGCTGCTGATCCGGCGGATGGTGCGCGACCTCGACTTCCCGACCGAGGTGGTCGCCGTGCCGACCGTGCGCGAGCCCGACGGCCTTGCGATGAGCAGCCGGAACAGGCACCTCACCGCCTTCGACCGCGAGGTGGCACTGACCCTGGCGCGCTCCCTCGACGTCGGGCGGGCCGCGGCCGCCGAGGGCGCGAGCGCGGTGCGGCGTGCGGCCCGCGACGTCCTCGTCTCCGAGCCGCTGTGCCGGGTGGACTACCTCGCGCTGGCGCACCCGACGACGCTGCAGGACGTCCCGGAGTGGTACTCCGGCGAGGCGCTGCTCGTCGTGGCGGCGCGGATCGGCTCCACCCGGTTGATCGACAACGTCCCGGTCGTGCTCGGGGCGAGGGGGTCGGTCCGATGAACGGCCTGCGGGTCGCGCGGCGGCTGGCGGCCCCCGTGCCGGGGTGGACGGCCGAGGCCGACGTGATCGTCGTCGGGTCCGGGATCGCCGGTCTGACCGCGGCCCTGCGGCTGCGGCGACGGGTGCCGCGGGTGCTCCTGGTGACCAAGACCGTTCTCTCGAGCGGCTCGACGCTGTGGGCGCAGGGCGGCGTCGCGGCGGCGCTCGCCGACACCGACAGCCCCCAGGCGCACCTGCAGGACACCCTGGTCGCCGGGGCCGGCCTCTGCGACGAGGAGGCGGTGCAGGCCCTGGTCACCGAGGGGCCGGACCGGGTGCACGACCTGATCGCTCTCGGCGCGCACTTCGACCTCGGGGCCGACGGCGCGGTGCTGCTGACCCGCGAGGGCGGCCACCACGCCGACCGGATCGTGCACGCCGGCGGCGACGCCACGGGCGCGGAGATCTCCCGTGCCCTGGTGGCTGCGCTCGAGGCGGTGCGCGACGACCCGGGCATCGAGGTGATCGAGCACGCCCTGGTGCTGGACGTCCTCACCGGCGCGCCGGGTGCCGACGGGAAGCCCGGCACCGCCTGCGGCGTCAGCCTGCACGTGATCGGCGAGGGCTCGCGCGACGGCGTGGGCGCCGCGCTGGGACGGGCGGTCGTGCTGGCCACCGGCGGGATCGGCCAGGTCTTCACGTCGACGACGAACCCCAAGGAGGCCACCGGGGACGGCACCGCTGCGGCCTTCCGGGCGGGTGCCGAGGTCGCCGACCTGGAGTTCGTCCAGTTCCACCCGACCGTGCTCTGGCTCGGTGCCGGGGCTCGAGGTCAGCAGACGCTCATCTCCGAGGCCGTGCGCGGAGAGGGTGCGCGACTCGTCGACGTGGACGGCGAGCGGTTCATGGTCGGACAGCACGAGCTCTCCGAGCTCGCGCCGCGCGACGTCGTCTCCAAGGCGATCGTGCGCCAGATGGCCTCCACCGGAAGCGATCACGTCTTCCTCGACGCCCGCCACCTGGGTCGGACGTTCCTCGCCGAGCGGTTCCCGACGATCAGCAGGGCGTTGGCGCAGCGCGGTTTCGACCTCGCCGAGGATCTCGTCCCCGTCGCCCCCGCCCAGCACTACCACTCGGGCGGCGTGGAGGTGGACCTCTCCGGACGGTCGTCGCTGCCCGGCCTGTACGCGGTGGGGGAGACCTCGTGCACCGGCGTGCACGGTGCCAATCGGCTGGCCTCGAACTCGCTGCTCGAGGGCCTGGTGTTCGCGCACCGGATCGCCGACGACGTCACCGCCCGCGTCGAGGGCGGCGACCTCGGTCAGGTCGACCCCGTGCAGCGGGACGGCGACGCGGCGCTCGTGGCCGGCTCGCGCCGACCGCGGGTGCAGCAGGCCGCCTCGTCCGGTCCGGGGGTCATCCGCGAGGCCGCCGGTCTGGCCGCCGCGGCCACCGCGCTCGCGCGGGTCAGCACCCACCACTCGCCGCCCACGCCGTCGACCGCGGAGTGGGAGACCACGAACCTGCACCAGGTCGCGAGCCTGCTCACCGTGGCGGCGACGCTGCGCGAGGAGACCCGGGGCGGGCACTTCCGGCAGGACTTCCCCGATCTCGACGACGACCGCTGGCGGGGTCGGACCCACCTGCGGCTGGACACCGACGGCCTGGTGCGGACCCGCTTCGTCAGGCTCTGACCGGGTCGGCACCACCCGTTCGGCCGAACCGGGACGGATCGTTCCGTGCGCGGATGGCACACTCCCGCCATGGGCCGTCACTCCGTGTCACCGCCGGACGTCGTCCGGGATCCTGACGACGGCCCCGGCTGGGCCCGCGGCACCCTCGAGGAGCTCGCCGAGGCCGGGCTGTCCCCGGAGTGGGTCGGCGCGATGGTCAGCTACGTGGTCTCCGAGGACCTCGGCGGCAACCCCGGCCGCGACGTCACCACCCAGGCCACGATCCCGCGCGACCAGCACCGCACCGCGCACGTCGTGGCCCGTGCGCCCGGCGTCCTGGCGGGGATGCCCGTCGTCCCGGTGGTGCTGGCCGACGTCGCCCGCCGGCTCGGCCTGCCGGTGCCCTCGCTCGAGCCCCTGGTACGCGATGGCAGCCAGGTCGAGGCGGGCACGGTGCTGGCCCGCGTGCACGGTTCCACCCAGGTGCTGCTGATGGCCGAGCGGACCGTGCTGAACCTGGTCTGCCGCACCTCCGGCATCGCCACCCACACCCGGCGCTGGGTCGAGCGGCTCGAGGGCACCGGCGCGACGGTTCTCGACACCCGCAAGACCACGCCCGGGCTGCGCTCGCTGGAGAAGTACGCGGTGCGGGCCGGTGGCGGCACGAACAAGCGGATGGGCCTGTACGACGTCGCGATGGTCAAGGACAACCACAAGCTCGCGGCGGGCTCGCTGACCGCGGCCTTCGAGGCGATCGGTGTCGCCTATCCCGACGTCGCCGTCCAGGTCGAGGTCACCACCGTGGACGAGGCGGTCGAGGCCGTCCGGGTCGGTGCGCGATTCCTGCTGTGCGACAACATGTCCACCGCGCTGCTGACCGAGACCGTCGCCGCCGCTCGCGCCGCCACCGACGACGAGATCGAGATCGAGGCCACCGGCGGCCTGACCCTCGAGGTCGCCGCCGACTACGCCGACACCGGCGTCGACTTCCTGTCCGTCGGCGGCCTCACCCACTCCAGCCCGATCATGGACATCGCCCTCGACCTCGTCGACCGAGAGCGCGCCCCGTGATGGTGTCGTTCGCCTCGCTCAGTGCCGGCGGGCCCGGAAGGCCTCGGTGACCTGGGGGATCCGCACGGTGCCGTCCGGATCCGTGTGGCGCGAGGCGACCTCGGCCACGTGCGCCATCACGAGTGCGGGATCCGGCGCGGTGCGCACCCACGACCAGGTGCCCGCGAGCCGGCCGACGTCGGCCGCTGACGCCAGCAGGTGCGGGTTGTCCACCGTCCGGGCCTCGATCGCACCGAACGGCCCGGGCACGTGCGGGGCGTCGTCGACGTCGCCGCGGTCGCGCACCGGCTCGCCCGCCACCTCGTAGAGCTCGGCCACCCACGGCACCGTCGCGTCACGGGAGTTCCACAGCAGCCCGAGCCACCCGCCGGGACGGAGCACCCGCGCGACCTCCGGACCTGCGAGCGCGGGATCGACCCAGTGCCAGGCCTGAGCGACGACGACGGCGTCGACGCACGCGTCCTCCAGCGGGACCGCCTCCGCCGTCCCGACCCGGGCATCGACCTCCGGCAGCCGTCGTCGCAGCGCGGCCAGCATCGACCCGCTCGGGTCGATGGCCGTGACGCGGTGACCCAGGGAGACCAGCACCGAGCCGAGGATCCCTGTCCCGGCTCCGAGGTCGAGCACGTGCAGCGGCGCCGCGGGCTCGCCCAGCGCCCAGTGCACCTCCGCGGCGGGGTAGGAGGGCCGTAGGTCGTCGTAGTCGTCGGCCGGCACCGGGCCGTCGAAGCTGGTGCGCCACGACTCGAAGCGGGACTGCTCGCGATCCATGCCGCGGACGCTACCGGTCGCGTCCTGGGACGCCCGCTCCCGTCGATAGCCTGGACGCCATGAGCGAGCAGGAGCCCACCGTCGACGTCCCGGAGCAGGTGCGGGTGCGCCGTGAGAAGCGGGAGCGGCTGCTCGGTGCCCCGCAGGGTCGCGCGCCGTACCCGCTGGCGGTGCCGCGCACCCACACGCTCGCGCAGGTGCGCGCCGACCACCCCGACCTCGCCGACGGCGAGGAGACCGACACCGTCGTCTCGGTCGCGGGGCGCGTGGTGTTCGTCCGCAACACCGGCAAGCTCTGCTTCGCCACCGTCCAGGAGGGCGACGGCACCCGGCTGCAGGCGATGCTCTCGCTCGCGAACGTCGGCGAGGAGGCGCTCGCCGACTGGAAGGCCGACGTCGACCTCGGCGACTTCGTCTCGGTCACCGGCCGCGTGGTCAGCAGCCGCCGCGGCGAGCTGTCGGTCATGGCTGACGGGTGGGCGATGGCGTCGAAGGCGCTGCGGCCGCTGCCGGTGCTGCACAAGGACATGAGTGAGGAGACGCGGGTGCGGCAGCGCTACGCCGACCTCGTCGTCCGCGACGACGCCCGCCGGATGGCGCGCACCCGGATCGCCGCGGTGGCGAGCCTGCGCTCGACCTTCGTGGAGCAGGACTTCCTCGAGGTCGAGACCCCGATGCTGCAGACCCTGCACGGCGGGGCTACTGCACGCCCGTTCGTCACCCATTCGAACGCGATGTCGATGGACCTGTACCTGCGGATCGCCCCGGAGCTGTTCCTCAAGCGCGACGTGGTCGGCGGCATCGAGCGGGTCTTCGAGATCAACCGGAACTTCCGCAACGAGGGCGCCGACTCCACCCACTCGCCCGAGTTCGCGATGATCGAGGCGTACGAGGCCTACGGCGACTACGAGTCGATCGGCGCCCTCACCCAGCAGCTGGTGCAGCGGGCCGCGCAGGAGGCGACCGGGTCGACCACGGTCACCCTGCTCGACGGCACGCAGTACGACCTCGGGGGCGACTGGGCCCGGGTCGAGATGTACCCGTCGCTGTCGCAGGCGATCGGCGAGGAGATCGCCCCGGGTGCATCGGTCGCGAGCCTGCGGGTCCACGCCGACCGGCTCGGCCTCGAGCTCGACCCGAAGCACCTCTCGCACGGAAAGCTGGTCGAGGCGCTGTGGGAGCTCCTGGTCGGCGACCGGCTGCACGCCCCCACCTTCGTGCGCGGCTTCCCGGTCGACACCTCGCCCCTGGTGAAGGAGAGCGTGACCCGTCCCGGGACGGTGCAGAAGTGGGACCTGTACGTGCGCGGCGTCGAGCTGGCCACCGGGTACTCCGAGCTGAACGACCCAGTGGTGCAGCGCGAACGGTTCGAGGAGCAGGCGAAGCTGGCGTCCCTCGGTGACGAGGAGGCGATGCGCCTGGACGAGGACTTCCTGCGAGCGATGGAGTACGGCATGCCCCCCATGGGCGGCATGGGGATGGGCGTGGACCGGCTGCTGATGGCGCTCACCGGCGCGGGCATCCGCGAGACCATCCTGTTCCCGCTGGTGCGGCCCGAGCAGTCCTGAGCGGGGTCCGAGCGCACAGAGCGGCTCGCGCACGGGGGCGTACGCTGATGCCGTGCTCGAAGCCCTCGCGGCCCTGGTCCCCTCGGTGGGGGTCGGCCTGCTGTTCTGGTTCGTCGTCCGCGCGATGATCGCGGCGGACCGACGCGAGCGTGCCGCCATGGCGGCCCTGGACCGCCAGGAAATGGACCTGCGCAGTACCCGCGACAATTCCAGCGCCCGCCCCGTCCCGGACGGCTCCGCGCCTTCGGAGTGATGTCGTCTCTGCATTCCTGTTCTCGATTTGACCTGCTCGTGATTTCCCGAGGAGTATGTTCTCGACGACCTTCTGCCGGTGATTCCATCGGCATTGTCCGAGAACATGGAGTGAATCAACATGGCGCAAAAGGTGCAGGTCATTCTCGTCGACGACGTCGACGGCGGTGACGCCTCCGAGACGGTGACGTTCGGACTCGACGGCGTCTCCTACGAGATCGACCTCAATGACAAGAACGCGGGGAAGCTGCGCGACGCGCTGGCCACCTGGGTCGGCCACGGCCGGCGCGTCGGCGGCCGCTCCGCGTCCGGCACCGCCCGGCGTCGCTCCGCCTCCGGCGGCACCGACACCGCCGCGATCCGGGCCTGGGCCCGCGAGGCCGGCCACGACGTCAGCGAGCGCGGGCGCATCTCGGCCGATGTGATGGCGGCCTACGAGGCGCGCAAGAAGTAGCCCGACCCCACGCCCTGAGAAGATCGAGGGATCCGCGCCCTCCCGTGGGCCCGGATCCTTCGCTCCCTCCTCAGCGACGGGCGCGGAACCGGCGCACCAGCCAGACAGCCGTGCAGACCAGTGCCGTCAGCGTTCCGAGGCCCACCAGCAGCATCAGCGTGCCGACGGCGAACAGGCCGCTGTCGTCGGTGGCCGCGGCGTCCAGGGTCCAGGCGGTGGTGAACCCCAGCGTGATCGCCGGGGACGCCAGCCACGGCGGCGTCCACCAGCCCGCCGCCACCGCCAGCACGAGCAGGGTCAGCCCGCACGCCACCACCTGCCACACCGCGTAGGGCCCGCTCACCGCCCCGGTGGCCGGATCGGTCGTGTACCCGGACTCCCAGCCCAGCCAGGCGAACCAGGTCAGGACGGCGGCCAGCGCACAGCCCGCGACCTGGGCGGCGGCGCGGAGCGCGCCGGCCCCGACAGGCCGGGAGGGGGACGACGCGTGGGCGGCGGGAGAGGAGCTCATGCGGCCATCCTCGCCCTGCCGCGCCGTCGTGCACCGAGCACGCGGGCTCAGCCGCGCAGCCGCAGCCGCTGTCCCGGACGCAGCTGGGCGCAGGCGTCGACGTCGGTGTCGTGGACGTACCCGATCACCGGATAGCCGCCGGTGACGGGGTGGTCGGCCAGGAACAGCACCGGCAGCCCGGACGGCGGGACCTGCAGCGCGCCGCGGACCATGCCCTCGCTGGGCAGCTCGCCCTCCCGGTCCCGCTCGAGCGGATCGCCGTCGAGCCGCACGCCCACCCGGTTGCTCTGCGACGTCACGGACCAGGCCTGGCCGGTGAGCGAGGCCCAGGCGGCCGCGGCGAACCAGTCTCGGCGCGGGCCGGGCAGCACCCGCACCACGACGTCGTCGGCGACCGGTTCCGCGACCGCGGCGACGTCGACGCCCGGCATCGGTCCGGTCGCGCGGCCGACCGTCAGCACGACGCCTTCGGCCAGCGGCGCCGGGCCGAGGCCGCTCAGCAGGTCGCTGGACCGCGAGCCCAGCACCGGCTCGACGGCGACCCCGCCGCGCACGGCCAGGTAGGTGCGCAGGCCGCTCACCGGGGCGCCGAGCCGCAGCTCCTCACCGGGCTTCAGCGTCAGCGGCGCGTGGTGCGCCGGGTCGCCTGCGCACCGGGCCCCGGTGGTGACGACGGTGACGGCGGCCTCGGCCCTCAGCACCAGCCCACCGAAGGTGACCTCGAGCGCGGCAACCCCCGGCTGGTTGCCCACCAACCGGTTCGCCAGCCGGTACGACGCGCGGTCGCACGCCCCCGAGCGGCCGATGCCGAGCGCGCCCTGGCCGGGGCGCCCCTCGTCCTGGACGGTGCACAGCGGGCCGGTGGCCAGCACGGTGAGCGCGCTCACGGGCCATCCTCGGTCACGACGACTCCCGGACGAACCGCACCCGCGTCCCCGGGCGCAGCAGCGCGGCGGGGTCGCGGGCGAGGTCGAACGGCGCGACCTCGGTGCGGCCGAGCAGCTGCCAGCCGCCGGGGGACTCGCGCGGGTAGACGCCGCTGAACTGCCCGGCCAGCGCGACCGACCCGGCGGGGACCCGGGTGCGGGGGGAGCTGCGGCGCGGCACGTCCCAGCTCCCGTCGTCGGCGGTGAGGTAACCGAAGCCCGGTGCGAAGCCGCAGAACGCGACCGTCCACGTGGTGCCGGTGTGCCGGGCGACGACCTGGTCGGTGTCGCAGCCCAGGATCTCGGCGAGGTCCAGGAGGTCCTCGCCGTCGTAGTGCACCGGCAGCTCGACCTCCTCGCCCCGGGCCCGGACGCCGTGGCGCGGACGGACCCTGCGCACCGCCTGGCCCGTGCGTTCGGGGGTCGTGGCGTCCGGGTCGAGCAGGAGCAGCACGGTGCTCGTGGCCGGGACCACGTCGACCACGCCGGGGAGCGGGTCGTCGACCAGCGCGCCGTACAGCGCGAGCACCTCGTCGAGGTCCTCGAGCTGGACCAGGAGCGCGGTGCTGCCGCTCGGGAGCAGCTCCATCAGCGGTACCTCATGAGAACGCCGCGAGCCCGACGCCGGCCCCGGTGAGCGCGGTGCGCACCGCCCGTGCGATCGCGACCGCACCGCTGGTGTCGCCGTGCACGCAGATCGAGCCCGGCCGCAAGGTCAGCGACCCACCGTCGACGTCGGCCACCACCCCGCCGGTGGCCATCGCCACGCACCGACGGGCGATCTCGTCCGGGTCGTGCAGCACCGACCCCGGCAGCCGCCGCGGGACCAGGGTGGCTTCGGGCGTGTAGGCGCGGTCGGCGAAGGCCTCGGGCACCGTGGTGAGGCCGGCCTCGGCGGCCAGCCGCAGCCAGGCCGACCCGGGAAGTCCCAGCACCGGCAGGGTGGGGTCGACGTCGACGACGGCCGCCACCACGGCGGCGGCCTGCTCCTCGTGGTGGACGATCGCGTTGTACAGCGCGCCGTGCGGCTTCACGTACCGCACCCGCGAACCCGCCACCCGGGCGAAGGCGTCCAGCGCCCCCACCTGGTAGATGACGTCCTGGGTGAGCGAGTGCGGCTCGACGTCGATGAACCGGCGACCGAAGCCCGCCAGGTCGCGGTACCCGACCTGCGCCCCGATCGCGACGCCGCTCGCGACCGCGCGCTCGCAGACCCGGCGCATGATCGTGGCGTCCGAGGCGTGGTAGCCGCAGGCGACGTTGGCGCTGGTGACGACCTCGAGCAGGGCGTCGTCGTCACCGAGCTCCCACTGGCCGAAGCCCTCTCCGAGGTCGCTGTTCAGGTCGACGACGGTCATGGTGTCTCCTTCCCGACCAGGTGGGTGGCCACGGGCTCAGCCGAGCAGCTCGATCACGGGACGCACCGAGTTGACCGCCAGGTAGACGGTGAGGACCCACGCGAGCCAGCCGATCACGAGCAGCCATCGCGGGTAGCGGTAGCCGTCGAGCAGGTCGGCCCGGAACGTGGCGACCCACAGCAGCACGCCGATGCCGAAGGGCAGCAGCAGTCCGTTGAAGGCACCCGCGAAGACGAGCAGCGTGGCGGGAGCCGTCCCGATGAGCACGAAGACCAACGTCGTCACGGCGATGAACGTGCACACCAGGACCGTACGGGTGCGCTCGCTGGTGCGCGTCCGCGAGGTGACGAAGGAGACCGTCGTGTACGAGGCCCCGATCACGCTGGTGATCGCCGCGGCCCACAGCACGATGCCGAACACCCGGGTGCCGACCTCGCCGGCGGCCTGCCCGAAGGCCGACGCCGCCTGGTTCTCGGGGTCGAGCTGAGCGCCGCCGGACACGACGCCGAGGATCGCCAGGAACAGCACCACCCGCATCACGCCGGTGACGACGATGCCGGTGACCGAGCCGCGGGTGATGTCCTTGACGTGCTCGACGCCCGTGACGCCCGAGTCGAGCAGCCGGTGCGCGCCGGCGTAGACGATGTACCCGCCGATGGTGCCGCCGATCAGCGTGGTGACCGCGAGGAAGCTCACCTGCTCGGGCAGCACGACGTTCTTCAGCGCCTCGCCGACCGGTGGTCCGGAGCTGATCGCGATGTAGGTGGTCAGCGCGATCATCACCAGGCCCAGCACGACGACGACGCGGTCGATCGCGGCGCCTGCCCGCTTGGACAGGAACAGCCCGATCGCCACCAGGGCCGACAGTGCGCCGCCGATCCTCGGGTCCAGGCCGAACATCGCGTCGGTGCCGAGGCCGGCCCCGCTCACGTTGCCGACGTTGAACACCAGACCACCCACGAGCAGGAGCGCGGCCATCGCCCAGCCGAGGCCCGGCAGCACCAGGTTGCCGAGCTCCTGGGCCCGCCGGCCGGAGACGCCGATCACCCGCCACACGTTCAGCTGCAGGGCGATGTCCACGACGATCGACAGCGCGATGGCGAACGCGAACGCCGCCCCGAGCTGGACGGTGAAGGTGGTGGTCTGGGTGATGAAGCCGGGGCCGATGGCCGAGGTGGCCATCAGGAACATCGCGCCGAGCAGGGTCGAGCGGGTGCTCGCGGCCATCCGCGATCCGGTGGGGGCGCTGCCGGTGCCGGTGGGGGCGTCGGTCGGGTCCGTGCGCTTCTCTGCGCTCATGCTCGGGCTCCTGTGAGGCCGGGGGCGGGCCGTGCACCCACCCGGGTCGGTACCTGACGCTAGAGATCGTTCAACAATCCCGCAAGACCCTCATCGAACAGAACGTGGTCGGAAGAGGGCGGGGTGCGTGATGATGGGCGGGTGGGTCACCTGACGGGGAGCGAAGAGGCGATGGACCCGGGGCGAGCGCTGCCGGAGGTCTCCTGGCTGCGCCGCGTGGCCGACGAGGCCCGGGTGCTGGACCGCTCCAGCACCGCCGAGCGCGTGGCCGACGTGCTCCGGCGCCGGGTCACCGAGGGCGACCTGCCACCGGGCACCCGCCTGTCGGAGGAGCAGCTGGTCGCCGCGCTGCGGGTCTCCCGCAACACCCTGCGCGAGGCGTTCCGGCTGCTCACCCACGAGCGCCTGCTGGTGCACGAGCTGCACCGGGGCGTGTTCGTCCCCCAGCTCGACGCCGCTGCCCTCGTCGACCTGTACCGGCTGCGCCGGGCGATCGAGTGCGACGTCGTGCGCTCGCTGCAGCCGGTCGACCACGGGCTGCTTCGCCCCCTGCTCGACGACGTCGCCGCCGCGCGGGCCGCCGTGACGGGCCACGGCTGGGTCGCGGTGGGTACGGCCAACATGCGCTTCCACTCGCACCTGGTGGCGCTCGCGGGGAGCCGTCGGATGGACGAGGTGATGGCGCGGCTGCTGGCCGAGCTTCGGCTTGCGTTCCACGCCGTGGCCAGCCCCCGGGTCCTGCACGAGCCCTACGTCGAGCGCAACGCCGCACTGCTGGAGCTGCTCCGGGACGGCCGGTTCGCCGAGGCGGCCGACGAGCTGGTGGCCTACCTGCACGACTCCGAGGACCAGCTGCTCGGCGCGTTGCGCGCCGCAGAGCCGTCCTGACCCACCCCCCCGACCGAGGAGCACCTGTGCCGACAACCGGACCTGCGACGACGCCCCCCGCCGAGGCCCGCCGGCGCTATCGCGCCGGGCTGGTCGCCCCGACCAGCGGCTGGTCGGTGGGGTACACGCAGGCCAACATGGTGGTGCTGCCGAAGGAGTGGGCCTTCGACATGCTGCTGTTCGGCCAGCGCAACCCGCAGCCCGTGCCGCTGCTGGACGTCACCGACCCCGGGGCGACGAGCACCGTGCTGGCACCCGGCGCCGACCTGCGGACCGACCTGCCGCGGTACCGCGTCTGGCGTGAGGGTGAGCTGGTCGACGAGCCGGCCGAGGTGCGCGACCTGTGGACCGATGACCTGGTGACCTTCCTGATCGGGTGCTCGTTCAGCTTCGAGCAGGCCCTGCTGGACGCGGGCGTGCCCGTGCGCAACGTCGAGCAGGGGCGCAACGTGTCGATGTACCGCACCTCGGTGGCGTGCCGGCCCGCCGGGCGCCTGTCCGGCCCGCTCGTGGTCTCGATGCGGCCGGTCCCGGCCTCCCAGGTGGCCACCGCGGTCCGCGTCACCGCGCGGATGCCGCAGGTGCACGGCGCGCCCGTCCACGTCGGGGCGCCGGAGCAGATCGGCATCGCCGACCTCGCGCACCCGGACTTCGGCGAAGCCGTCGACGCCCACGACGGCGACGTCCCGGTGTTCTGGGCCTGCGGCGTGACGCCCCAGGCGGCGCTGATGGCGTCGCGGCCGCCGTTCGCCATCACCCACGCCCCGGGGCACATGCTCGTCACCGACGTCCCGGACTCGGTGTACCGCCAGCCGTGAGCACGCACCGGCCGGGACCGGCTCAGCGACGCGCCGGCTCGAGCGTCTTGGACCACAGCACCGTCCCACCGACGTCGCGCAGGCTGGCCGTCAGCTCGCCCGCGGCGTCGATCGCGACGTGACCGAAGAACTGGTTGCCACCGCGCGGCGACTGGTTGGGGTAGTCGGCCACCTTGCTGAACTCGACCCGCGGCCCGAACGTGGCGTCCATCTCGTTCGGGCCGAACGTGCCGGCCGCGATCGGTCCGGCGACGATCTCCCAGAACGGGTCGAAGTCGGTGAAGGACGCCCGTGAGGGGTCGTAGTGGTGCGCGGCGCAGTAGTGGACGTCCGCCGTGATCCACAGGACGTTGCGCACCCGGTTCCGCTTGAGGGCCTGCAGCACGCCGGCGAGCTCGAGCTCCTTGCCGAGCGGTGCACCCGGGTCGCGGTTCGACAGGCTCTCCTGGTCGACCGGACCGTCCGGGACGACGATGCCGAGGGGCAGGTCGGCGCTGATCACCTTCCAGGTGGCCTTCGAGCGGCTGACCTCGCGCACGAGCCAGTCGGCCTGCTCCCGTCCCAGGATCCGCGTGCGCTCGCGCTCCAGGCCGGGGGTGTTCGGGTCCTTGAAGGTGCGCATGTCGAGGCAGAAGACGTCGAGGTGCCGGCCGCGCTCCACCGTGCGGTAGAGCCGTCCCGGGGTCCTCGCGTCGCCACCGCGACCGCGGGTGACCGACCTGGGGACGGGCTGGTACTCGCCCCACGCGCGGCGGGCCCGGCGGGCCAGGACGTCGACCCGCTGCTCCCGGTCGTAGCGCGGGTCGGTCAGCACCTCGCCCGGGTACCAGTTGTTCGTCGTCTCGTGGTCGTCCCACTGGGCCACGACCGGGACCTGCGCGTACATGGCGCGCACGTTCTCGTCCAGCATCGTGTAGCGGTGCCGGCCGCGGAACTGGCGCAGCGTCTGCGCGACCACCGCGACCTCCTCGGTGACCACGTTGCGCCAGACCTGACCGTCCGGCTCGACCACGGTCTCGGCGATCGGGCCGTCGGCGTAGATCGTGTCCCCTGCGTGCACGAAGAAGTCGGGCCGGGTGGCGTGCATCGCCGCGTAGCCCGTCATGCCGCCGAGGTCGGGGTTGATCCCCCAGCCCTGACCGCAGGTGTCCCCCGTCCAGACGAAGCTGGTGGCCGCGGGGCGGGTGTCGCCGGTGCGGAAGGTGAGGTCCTCGGTCTCGCCGGTGCGGCCGTCGGCCTCGAAGGCGAGGGAGACCCGGTGGTCCTGCCCCGCACGCAGACCGCGCAGCTCGATCTTCGCGGTGTGGTCCGTGTCGGGACCTGCCCACGGCCCGCGCACCCGGCGGGTGCTCCCGCGCGGGCCGTGGACGACGGCCACGAGACGGGACGGCCGATCGGCGCGGGCCCACAGCACGGCCGAGGACGTCGTCACGTCCCCGCTGGCCACGCCGGAGGTGAGCAGCGGGCGCCCGGTGCGCACCAGCGCAGGAGCGCCCCCTGCGGCGCCGGCGGGAGGTAGGGCCAGTCCCGCGACCCCTCCGGCGAGGGCTCCGGCAAGCAGGTGGCGACGGGTGAGGGGGCTGGGTCGAGTCATGGTGACAAGCCTCCTGATGCCGCGGGTCGGTACGGGTGACCTGCGGTCGACGAGTGGGCGAACTGTTCGGCTCGCCGACGTGGGTCCTAGCGGATGCACCGGCGCGGGCAGCGCTCGCACAGCAGGGCCGGGTCGACCCGGTAGGCGAAGCAGCACGAGCGGCGCACGCCCGGCGCCGGGTTGGGCCGGGCGCCGGCCAGCTCACGGGCGGCCCAGGTCGAGACCTCCAGGACGTCGTCGACCATGCCCCAGCGCTGCCGGCTCCCGGTCTTGACCGCCGGCCGGAACGCGGTGTGGAAGACCCGGGCGTGCGCCTCGACCGCCTCGCGTAGGGCCGGGCGCAGGGCGGACACCTCGACCACCTCGGCGTCCGGGTGCCCGGCGTCCGGGTCGTCCCGCGGGCAGCGGAAGGACGACCCGGTCACGGCGACGGCGTCCGGCCAGCCGCCCGGGCTCTCGTGCAGGGCCAGGTCGTCGGGGGCCAGGCCGGGCAGCCGGCCGCACAGCTCCAGCCAGGTGGCACCGGTGCGGGCGACGGCGTCCAGGTACCAGCCCATCAGGTAGGTGGGGGCCACGCTCGGGTGCGGCTCGCGGCCGTCGCCGCCGCCCAGCCAGCGCTCGACCCGCGCCGTCCACGCGTCCAGGGGGCCCGGCCCGTCGAGCAGGTCGGTGCACCGGTGCCACCCGCGCTCGCCGGCCGGCACCTGCCGCACCAGCCGCAGGAACCCGCGCCCGCGCAGGAGGGCCTCGTCCTGGTCGAGCGGGTGGGACAGCACGAGACCGACCTTATGACGGTCACAGGTGCGGGCAGATCCGGCTGGTAGAGGTCGTCGAGGCTCCCTCGGGCCGATACGCCCGCAGCGAACACCCGGCCGGAACACCCCTTCGGGGCGGGGAGTTGAACCGGACACGACCACCAGGCCCTGCGGTCGCACGGACGTGCAGCCGGGGCGGGGATAGCATCGAACGGTCAGCCCGGGCTGCGTAGGACGCGCCACCCACCGCCGACCGCTCGCGAGGAGAGACCACATGTTCGAGAGGTTCACCGACCGGGCCCGCCGGGTCGTGGTGCTGGCGCAGGAGGAAGCGCGCCTGCTCAACCACAACTACATCGGCACCGAGCACATCCTGCTGGGCCTGATCCACGAGGGCGAGGGCGTCGCCGCCAAGGCGTTGGAGTCGCTCGGCATCTCGCTGGAGTCCGTGCGCGAGCAGGTGCAGGAGATCATCGGGCAGGGCCAGCAGGCTCCGTCCGGCCACATCCCCTTCACCCCCCGCGCCAAGAAGGTCCTGGAGCTCTCGCTGCGCGAGGCGCTGCAGCTCGGCCACAACTACATCGGCACCGAGCACATCCTGCTCGGGCTGATCCGCGAGGGCGAGGGCGTCGCCGCCCAGGTCCTGATCAAGCTCGGCGCCGATCTCAACCGGGTGCGCCAGCAGGTGCTCCAGCTGCTGTCCGGCTACCAGGGCAAGGAGACCGCGGCCGCGGGCTCCGGCGGCCAGCCCGAGGGCACCCCCTCCGGCTCGCTCGTGCTCGACCAGTTCGGGCGCAACTACGCCCAGGCGGCGCGCGAGGGCAAGCTCGACCCGGTCATCGGGCGCGAGACGGAGATCGAGCGGGTCATGCAGGTGCTGTCCCGCCGCACCAAGAACAACCCGATCCTGATCGGCGAGCCCGGCGTCGGCAAGACCGCCGTCGTCGAGGGCCTGGCGCAGGCGATCGTCAAGGGTGAGGTGCCCGAGACGCTCAAGGACAAGCAGATCTACAGCTTGGACCTCGGCTCGCTCGTGGCCGGCTCGCGCTACCGCGGCGACTTCGAGGAGCGGCTGAAGAAGGTCCTCAAGGAGATCCGCACCCGCGGCGACATCATCCTGTTCATCGACGAGATCCACACCCTCGTGGGTGCGGGCGCCGCCGAGGGCGCGATCGACGCCGCCTCGATCCTCAAGCCGATGCTGGCGCGGGGCGAGCTGCAGACCGTCGGGGCCACCACCCTGGACGAGTACCGCAAGCACATCGAGAAGGACCCCGCGCTGGAGCGGAGGTTCCAGCCGATCCAGGTGCAGGAGCCGACGCTGCCGCACGCGATCGAGATCCTCAAGGGGCTGCGCGACCGGTACGAGGCGCACCACCGGGTCTCGATCACCGACGGTGCCCTCGTCGCCGCCGTGAACCTGGCCGACCGCTACGTCAACGACCGGTTCCTCCCGGACAAGGCGATCGACCTGATCGACGAGGCGGGCGCGCGGCTGCGCATCCGCCGGATGACCGCGCCGCCGGACCTGCGCGAGTTCGACGAGAAGATCGCCGCGGTGCGTCGCGAGAAGGAGAGCGCGATCGACGCGCAGGACTTCGAGAAGGCGGCCTCCCTGCGCGACGGCGAGAAGAAGCTGCTGGCGGCCAAGGCCGAGCGCGAGAAGCAGTGGAAGGCCGGCGACATGGACGTCGTGGCCGAGGTCGACGAGGAGCTCATCGCCGAGGTCCTGGCCGTCTCCACCGGCATCCCGATCGTGCGCCTCACCGAGGAGGAGTCCGCCCGCCTGCTCAACATGGAGGGCGAGCTGCACAAGCGGATCATCGGGCAGGACGCCGCCATCAAGGCGCTGTCCCAGGCGATCCGTCGCACCCGCGCCGGCCTGAAGGACCCCAAGCGTCCCGGTGGCTCGTTCATCTTCGCCGGCCCCACCGGCGTCGGGAAGACCGAGCTGGCCAAGGCGCTCGCCGAGTTCCTGTTCGGCGAGGAGGACGCCCTCATCCAGCTCGACATGAGCGAGTTCTCCGAGAAGCACACGGTCTCGCGGCTGTTCGGCTCCCCGCCCGGGTACGTGGGCTACGAGGAGGGCGGCCAGCTCACCGAGAAGGTGCGACGTCGTCCGTTCTCGGTGGTGCTGTTCGACGAGGTGGAGAAGGCGCACGCCGACATCTTCAACTCGCTCCTGCAGATCCTCGAGGACGGTCGGCTCACCGACTCCCAGGGCCGGATGGTCGACTTCAAGAACACCGTCATCATCATGACGACCAACCTCGGCACCCGGGACATCTCCAAGGGGCTTCAGACCGGGTTCCAGGCCGGCGGCGACCTCTCGACGTCCTACGAGCGGATGAAGATCAAGGTCAACGACGAGCTGAAGCAGCACTTCCGTCCGGAGTTCCTCAACCGCGTCGACGACGTCGTGGTGTTCCCGCAGCTGACCCAGGTCGAGATCATCCAGATCGTCGACCTCATGATCGGCAAGCTGGACGAGCGGATGCGCGACAAGGACATGGGTATCGAGCTCACCCAGAAGGCCAAGGACCACGTGGCCACGAAGGGGTACGACCCCGTGCTGGGTGCTCGGCCGCTGCGGCGCACGATCCAGCGCGACATCGAGGACTCCCTGTCCGAGAAGATCCTGTACGGCGACCTCAAGGCCGGCGAGATCGTGCTGATCGACGCCGAGGGCGAGGGCGAGCAGACCCACCTCACCTTCACCGGGTCGGCCAAGACCACGGTGCCGGACGCACCGGTCGTGGAGATGACCAAGGAGTAGCGGCGGCTGCTCGCACGTCGAGCCCCGGCGACCTCGCGGTCGCCGGGGCTCGGCTTCGTCCGAGGCCCCCTCAGACCCCGGGCGGGTCGTGCTCCCACCGTGCCGGAACCGTTCGGCCGCCGCGGTGCGTCGCCCTCCACGGGGTCCTCGCCGACGCTACGCCGGTGCGGGCCGCACCGGTATGGCCCGGACGGGCCACGCCAGGCACCCTCCGGACGGACGGGTCAGCCGGTGCGGCCGTAGCGCTCTGCGCTGCGGGCCCTGGCCTTGGCGGCCTCGGCCTCGCGGTCCTTCGGCTCCGCGTGGGGCACGAGGTCGTCGAGCAGCCGACGGGTGATCTCGGTGACCTCGGCCACGGCGCGGTCGAACGCCTCGACGTTGTCGCGGGCCGGCTTGGTCGTCCCGGCGATCTTGCGCACGTACTGCAGGGCAGCGGCCTGCACCTCGTCGCGCGTGGCCGGGGGCTCGAAGTTGTGCAGGGTCCGGATGTTGCGGCACATGCTCCGACCGTAACGCGCTCGACCGACGCGTACCCCCGGACGTCAGTCGCGGCGGTAGACCAGCAGGAAGTCGGCGCCGACCCCCCAGGGCGTGCCGTCCCAGCAGACGACGACGTCCTGCACGAGGGTCAGGTGCCGCGAGACCACCGCGGCCAGGTCGAACGCCAGCGGGGTCAGCACGCCGTCCTGCACCGTGTTCGCGACGTTCAGCGCCAGGTGCCCACCGGGCCGCAGCAGCGTGGCGACCTGGCCGAACACCTCGCCGAGCTGCTCGAGGTAGGTGGGGTAGTGGCCGTCCGGCACCTCGTACGCGTCGAGCGGGTTCTCCGGGTGGTCGTTGCGGGTCATGTAGGGAGGGGAGGTGAGGCAGAGGTCGAACGGGCCCTGGACGAGCTCGGCCAGCCGGCGCGCGTCGCCGTGCACGACCTCGGCCGGTACCTCGGAACCGTTGCCCTGCAACCGCTCTCGAACCTGAGCGATGCGCTCGGGCAGCAGCTCGACCCCGACAGCGCTCCGACCGAGCCGCCGGGCCACGACCAGCGTGGTGCCGAAGCCGGCGAACGGGTCGAGCACCCGGTCGCCGGGGGAGGTCAGGTCGTCCAGGACGGCGGCCGCCAGCGACTCGGTGAAGTGGACGAGCTCCTGGTCGTCGGGGGGACGCTGGGCGACGAGCTCGGAGACCTTCTGGAGCAGGTACTGCTGCACCCGCACATGGTGGCACCCCGGACGGCGGGTCGAGGAGACGGGTGAGGTCCTTCAGCCGGGTCGCAGCGCCACCGCGACCGCGGCCGGTCCGGCGTGGGGGGCGCCGCCGTCCTCGCAGCTCCACACCTGCGACAGCACCGCTGCCACGAACCCCGACGCGCCGAGGCGGTCTCGCGGCTGGTCCAGCTCCTCGGCCAGGCGGTCCAGCCGGCGGGGGAGGAGCCGGGTCAGCACGTCGGGGTCGGTCGCCCACGGGTTGTAGAGCACCGGGCCGACCTCGAAGCCTAGGTCGCCGACCCAGCCGTGCGGGTCGTTCGCGGTCCAGCCGTCCTCGTGGCGCAGCACGGTGGCCGCCTCGTCGTGGTCCGGCACGAGGGTCGCCACCGGCCGGCCCGGTCGGGCCCGCTCCATCAGCAGGGCGCCGCGGATGGGGGTCCCTGATCCCGGTCGCAGGCCGCGACATCATGGTGCAGTCCTGGTATGTGGGCGGCATCTCCGTCTGGGACTTCACCGACTCGGAGAACCCGGTCGAGCTCGGCTTCTGGGAGCGCGGTCCCGTCCCGAAGGACGAGGAGGTCGACACCAGCGGCGGCACCTGGTCCGCCTACTGGTACAACGGGAGGA
>JBBQSN010000043.1:0-23413 GCA_038213835.1 Actinomycetales bacterium | reverse complement strand
CTCGGCCTCCGCGTCGCTGGCCTCCGTCGGGGTGCCGCACACGCTCGGACGCGCCGGGTCGATGTTCTCTGTCTTCTTCGGCCACGGCCCGGACGGCGGCCCCGTGCGCGACTACGACGACGCCCGGCAGCAGAGCACCGGGGCCTTCCGGGCCTTCTTCCACGAGATGCTCGGTCGCGGCGTGTACCTGCCGCCCTCGGCCTTCGAGTCCTGGTTCGTCTCGGCCGCCCACGACGACGAAGCGGTCGAGCAGGTGCTGGACGCGCTGCCGCACGCCGCTGCCGCTGCCGCCGCCGCCCTGGAAGGTCCCCCGCAGCGCCGCTGACCGGTCCTGAGACACTGGGGTCATGGCCCTGACCACCGTCCACCTGCTGCGGCACGGTGAGGTCTTCAACCCGCACGGCGTGCTCTACGGACGGCTGCCGGACTACCACCTCTCCGAGTTGGGCCAGCTGATGGCGCGCACGGTCGCCGACCACCTCAAGGGCCGCGACCACCGGGTCGTGCACCTCGTGGCCTCCCCGCTGGAGCGCGCGCAGCAGACCGCGGCGCCGGTGGCCGAGGCGTTCGGTCTCACCATCGCCACCGACGAGCGGGTGATCGAGTCGGCCAACCACTTCGAGGGCCTCACCTTCGGCGCCGGGGCCGGCGCCCTGCACCACCCGCGGCACTGGTGGCGCCTGCGCAACCCCCTGCGTCCCACCTGGGGCGAGCCGTACGACGAGATCGCCGACCGCATGCACGCCGCGGCGCGCGACGCCCGCGACGCCGCGCGCGGGGCGGAGGCCGTCGTGGTCAGCCACCAGCTGCCGGTCTGGACCGCCCGGCGCCGGGCCGAGGGCCGCCGGCTCTGGCACGACCCGCGCCGCCGGGAGTGCGCGCTCGCCTCGCTCACCTCCCTGGTCTACGACGACGACCGCCTCGTCGACGTCCGGTACGACGACCCGGCGCGCGACCTGGTCCCCGCACGGCCGCAGGTGTCCGGAGCGTGAGGCGGCGTCCCCGGCTGCTGGCCGGCCTCGCCCTGCCCGTCTGCGCGCTCGCGCTCGCGGGGTGCACCGCGATGGGGTCCGTCGGCGAGCAGGCCCGTGACGGCGACTCCAAGGGCTACGTCGGTGCCGACGGCGTCTACGCCGAGCTGGCGCCTCAGGAACGGGGCGAGCCGGTCGAGGTGTCGGGCACGACGGCCGAGGGGGAACCGCTCGACCTCGCCGACCTGCGGGGCGAGGTCGTCGTCCTCAACCTCTGGTACGCCGCCTGCGGCCCCTGCCGGGTCGAGGCCCCCGACCTCGTCGAGACCGCGCGTGCGAGCGAGGCCGACGGCGTGCGGTTCGTCGGGATCAACACCCGCGACGACGCCGCGGGCGCCCTCGCCTTCCAGGAGACCTTCGACGTCCCCTATCCGACGATCGTCGACGAGCAGGGCGCGGCGGTGCTCGCGCTGCGCGGCCAGCTGGTGCCCAACGCCGTCCCCACCACGCTGGTGCTGGACCGCGAGGGCCGGGTCGCCGCCCGCATCTCCGGCCGCGCCGACGGCTCGGTGCTGCGCACCCTGGTGCAGGACGTCGTCGAGGAGACGCCGTGACCGTGCGGGGCGCGTGCCGGCATGGGTGAGGGCCTGAGCGAGCAGGTGCTGTCGGGGTCGCTGCTCGCCGCTCTGCCGATCGCGATGCTCGCCGGCCTGGTCTCGTTCGCCTCCCCCTGCGTGCTCCCCCTGGTGCCGGGCTACCTCGGGTACGTCACCGGGCTGTCCGGGGTCGACCTGGAGCGGCAGCGCCGCTGGCGGGTGCTGCTCGGCGCACTGCTGTTCGTGGTCGGGTTCAGCGTGGTGTTCGTCCTGGTGGGCTTCACCGCCGGCGGCCTCGGCGAGGTGCTGTTCCGCTGGAGCGACGAGATCGCGCGCGTGCTGGGCGTTCTCGTGGTGGCCATGGGTCTGGTCTTCCTCGGCTGGGTACCGGGTGGCTCGTCCGAGAAGCGGCTCCCCTGGCGTCCCGCCGCCGGTCTCGCGGGTGCTCCGGTGCTGGGTGTCGTGTTCGGCCTCGGCTGGGCGCCGTGCATCGGTCCGGTGTTCAGCGCCGTCGCGCTGCTGAGCGTCCAGACCGGCGGAGCGGGCCGCGGCGCGGTGCTCGCGCTCGCCTACTGCCTGGGCCTCGGCCTGCCGTTCGTGCTGGTGGCCGCCGGTCTCGGCCGCAGCGGCCGGGTGCTCGACCTGCTGCGTGCCCACCGCCGTGGGATCTCGCGGTTCGGCGGCGGGATGCTCGTGGTGGTCGGGCTGCTCCTGGTCAGCGGGGTGTGGACCGAGTGGGTCGACGCCGTGCGGATCTGGATCGAGGGCGACTCCGGCTTCAGGACCATCATCTGATGCCCGACGACCTCGTCGCGAGCCGCTCCGACGCGCCCCGTCCGGAGCGCGACGACCCCGCGTTGCCGTCCCTCGGCGCCATCGGCCTGCTGCGCTGGGCCTGGCGCCAGCTCACCAGCATGCGCACCGCGCTGTTCCTGCTGATGCTGCTCGCGATCGGCGCCCTGCCGGGGTCGGTGTTCCCGCAGCGCGGTGTCGACGCCACGCAGGTCACGCGGTACCGGGCCGAGCACCCCGAGCTGTCGCCCTGGCTGGACCGGCTCGGCATGTTCGACGTCTACTCCTCGGTCTGGTTCTCCGCGGTGTACCTGCTGCTGTTCGTCTCCCTGGTCGGCTGCGTGGTGCCCCGCACCCGGGTGCACCTGGCGGCGATGCGCGCACGCCCGCCGCGGCCACCGTCGCGGATGCAGCGGATGCCGGCGCATGCGTCCTTCGAGGTCGAGGCGTCCGAGTCCGAGGTCGCCGAGGCTGCACGAGAGCTCCTGCGCGGCAAGCGGTACCGGGTCGACGTCCGTGGCGGCGCCGTCTCGGCCGAGCGGGGCTACCTGCGCGAGACCGGCAACCTGCTGTTCCACGTCGCCCTGCTGGGCCTGCTCGTGGCGGTGGCCCTCGGGTCGCTGACCGGCTACCGCGGGCAGTTCCTGCTGACCACCGGGACGGGTTTCGCGAACTCGCTGGTGGCGTATGACACCTTCGACCCGGGGACCTGGGTCGACGAGGGCGACCTGCCGCCGTTCCAGCTGACCCTGGACGACCTGACCGTGGCGTTCGAGACCGACGCCGCCGGCAACCAGTTCGCGGCGCCACGCGACTTCGAGGCCGCCGTGACCGTGGTCGACGAGCCCGGGGCCGACCCGGTGGAGCGTACGATCCGGGTGAACCAGCCCCTGCCGGTCCAGGGCACCAACGTGTACCTGCAGGGCAACGGTTACGCCCCGGTGGTCACGGTGCGCGACACGCAGGGACGGGTGGTGAAGTCCGGGCCGGTCGTGTTCGTCCCGCAGGGCCGGTTCTACGAGTCGCCGGGCGTGGTGAAGGTGCTGGAGACCGAGCCGCAGGTGGGGCTGCAGGGGATCTTCCTGCCGACCTGGGAGATGGACGCCGAGCGCGGCCCGGTCTCGGTCTTCCCCGACGCCCTCGACCCGCGCTGGTTCTTCACGGCGTGGACGGGCGACCTCGGGCTCGACGGCGGCGAAGCGCAGTCGGTGTACGAGCTCGACACCACCTCGATGACCCAGCTGACCGACGACGACCGGACCCCGTTCGCGGTCGGCCTCAGCCCCGGCGAGAGCATCGACCTGCCGGACGGCGCGGGCAGCGTCACGCTCGAGCGGATCGACCGGTTCGCGGCGTTCGGCGTGCGGCACGACCCCGCCAAGGGCTGGGCGCTCGGCTTCTCGGTGCTCGCCATCGTGGGGCTGGTCGCGTCGTTGTTCGTCCCTCGTCGCAGGGTCTGGGTGAAGGTCTCCGGCCGGGGCCCCGAGGCCCCCGCGGACGGTCCGGGAGCCGGGGTTATCGTGGTGGAGGTCGCAGCCCTGGCACGCAGCGAGGACCCGCGGCTGGAGGCCGAGGTCGCCCAGCTCACCACGCGGCTGCGAGAACGGCTCGACGGCACCGCCACGGAGCCGAACCAGGAACCAGGAGAGTAGATGTCGGTCGACACCACGCTCGCGCAGGTGAGCAACGTCCTGGTGTACTCCTCGATGGCGGCCTACAGCGGCGCCCTCCTCGGCTACGCCACCGACCTGTCCTCCCGCGGCGGCCGCTCGGCCCGTGCCGTTGCGGCGCAGGAGAAGGTCCTGGTCGGTTCCGGCGCCCCGGTCGACGACGCCGCCGAGCGTCCGCCGATGGCGGGAGCCAGGTCGAGCCGAGCGGCCGGCATCGCCACCTCGCTCACCTGGCTCGCGACCGGGCTGCACCTGGCGGCCGTGCTCACGCGCGGGCTGTCGGCGTCCCGGGTGCCCTGGGGCAACATGTACGAGTTCGCCGTCACCGGCTCGTTCGTCGTGAGCGCGGTCTTCCTCGGCCTGGTCGTCTGGCGTCGCGACCTTCGCTGGCTGGGGGTCTTCTCCGTCGGGCCGGTGCTGCTCACCCTCGGCCTCGCGGTCACGGTGCTCTACACCGAGTCGGCCCAGCTGGTGCCGGCGCTGCAGAGCCCGTTCCTGGTCGTGCACGTCTCGATCGCGTTCATCTCCAGCGCGCTGTTCACCCTCGGCTTCTCGGTGCACGTGCTCCAGCTGGTGCAGGACCGCCGCCAGCAGGCCCGCGCGGCCGGCACCCCGCCGACCCGGGGCGCGTTCATGGACCGGCTGCCCCGCGCGGCCGACCTCGAGGCGCTCGGCTACCGACTGGTCGCGGTGTCGTTCCCGTTGTGGACGTTCACCCTGGTCGCAGGCGCGATCTGGGCGGAGAAGGCCTGGGGCCGGTACTGGGGCTGGGACCCGAAGGAGGTCTGGACGTTCGTCATCTGGGTCGTCTACGCGGCCTACCTGCACGCCCGTGCCACCCGCGGCTGGGACGGCCGCCGCGCCACCTACCTGGCGATCGCCGGTTTCGTCTGCGTGCTGCTCAACTTCGGCGTGGTCAATATCTTCTTCTCCGGCGAGCACTCCTACGCCGGGATCGGCTGAGCTCCCGCCCTCAGGCGGGGTCCTCCTCGCCGGGCTCGCGCTGTCGCCGCCGCTTGCGTTCCAGATCGAGGCCGCGCAGGAAGTCGGGGTCGTCGTCCGGGGCCACCTGTCGCGGCGGCGCTGGCCGCTCCGGGAGCTGCCAGCTGCGGTCGCGGCCGGCGAAGATCCACGCCAGCGGGCCCACCACCCAGAGCAGGACGACGATCAGGACCCAGACGATCTTGGGCAGGCCCCTGATCTGCGAGTCGTCGGTGCGGATGCAGTCGATCAGGGCGTACAGGGTCAGGGCGAGCGGGACCAGGACCATCAACGCGCGGATCACCCCACCACTGTACGAGGCGCGGGCGGGGTTCACCCTGCGGACGGGCGGGCTGGGTTCCCCGGACGCACGAAGGACCCCGGTCCCTTGGGGGACGGGGTCCTCGGTGGACGTGCCCGGTCGGTCGTGGCCCGCTGCGTCCGGAGCCGTGCCGAGGGCGGGGCGCCTCAGGCGGCGCGGCGGCCGCGGCGGGCCTCGCGGCGGGTGCGCCAGGTCTCGGCGTCACGACGCAGGTCGGCTGCGTGGGTCTGGGCCATCTCGACGGCGGGAGCCATCTGGACTTCATCTCCTTGGTAGAACTCGGGTTGGTGCTCTTATTCTAAGGCAACGCCCGGTAGTTGCCTTAGATTCCTCGATCGATGCGTCCGATTCTGGAGGGGATGTGGCGGACCTCACCCCTGGTGGGCGGCCGGTCTCCTCCCGGCTCCGGCCACGCAGGCAGACTGTGCCCGTGGACGACATAGACCGCGCCCTCGTCACGGCGCTGCGGGTGAACGGTCGGGTGCCGTTCGCCGAGCTCGGGCGCCAGGTCGGCTTGTCCGGCCCGAGCGTCCAGGAGCGGGTCCGGCGGCTGGAGGAGCGCGGGGTCGTCACCGGATTCCACGCCGGGGTCGACCCGGTGGCCGTCGGCCTCGGGGTCAGCGCCCTGGTCGGCATCTACTCCAGCGACAACGCCGAGTCCGACGACGTCGCCCGGCGGCTGCGCGAGGTCCCCGAGGTGGAGGACTGCTGGTTCGTCGCCGGCGACGAGGAGTTCGTCATCTTCGTCCGCTCGGCCGACACCGCAGCCCTGGAGCACGTCATCGCCAAGATCCGGCGGCTGCGCGGCGTGGCCCGCACCCGCACCACGGTGATCCTGTCGACCCGCTGGGAAGGACGTCCCGGCCCTCTCCCGGGCTGACCCGGGCTGGGCCCGGAGGCAGGGGATGGACGGCCTACCCTGGTCGCGTGGGTCCCTTCGTGCGGTACTCGATCCTGCGCCTCACCCTGCTCGTCGCCGTGGGCGCGGTGCTGTGGGTGGTGGGCGCGCGCGGCTGGCTGTGGCTGCTGCTCACCGCGCTGATCTCGGTGACCCTGTCCTACGTCCTGCTGAAGCTGCCGCGCGAGCAGGCGGCGCAGGCGATCGAGGACCAGGTCGCCGGACGGAGGCGTCCCGGCGGCGCCTCGGGGATCGACCGCGACGCCGACGACGAGGACGCCGAGTCCGGGCGCTGAGCCGGTCCCGGCCGGCTCAAGGACCGGTGGAGATCCGCTGCCGCAGCTGGTCCAGGAAGCCGTCGTAGGCCACCGCGTCGTCGGTGAGGGTGAAGTCGTCGGGCAGGTCAGAGCCGTGGTGCTCCACCAGCAGCTCGACCGCCGCGCGCACCAGCGGCGGCTCCGACGGCAGGTCGATGCCCCACCCCTGCGTCAGCTCGGCCGGCACCCGCACGGTGTGCGCGGAGACGGTCTCGTCGTCGCGGGTGACGTCGACGGCGTAGACGTGCTCGTCGAGGACGCGGATATCTGGTTCCAGCACGCAGATCATGCTGCCAGGGCGAGGGCCAGGACGAGGGAGAAGAGCAGCTCGAGCCGTCCCGTGGCGCCGAGCACCGGGACCAGCGCGGGGCCCCACGCGCCGCGCAGCACGGCCAGGACGGGCAGCACCCCGAGCGGGACGACGGCCAGCACGAGCAGCACGGGCAGGTGCTCGGGGGCGCCCGTGACGGCGATCAGCAGGGCGCAGACGAAGGCGCCGCCGACGAGCACCGCGTACAGCAGGCGGGTGCGCCGCTCGCCGATCCGCACCGCCAGGGTGCGCTTGCCGCTGTCGACGTCGGTGTGGACGTCGCGCAGGTTGTTGGCCACGAGGATGGCGCAGGCCAGGAAGCCGACCGCGACGGCGGCCGGCACGGCGGCCAGGCTGACCTCGAGCGCCTGGGTGTACGTCGTGCCGAGCACGGCGACGAGCCCGAAGAAGACGAAGACGAACAGCTCGCCGAGACCCTGGTAGCCGTAGGGGTTCCGGCCGCCGGTGTAGTACCAGGCGGCGAGGATCGCGGCCGCGCCCACCGCGAGCAGCCACCAGGTGCCGCTGAGCACGACCAGGGCGAGCCCAGCGACGGCGGCGACGCCGAAGCAGAGGAACGCCGCGCGGCGCACCGCGGCGGGGGCGGCGAGGCCCTGCCCGACGAGCCGGACGGGTCCGACCCGGTCGGCGTCGGTGCCGCGGATGCCGTCGGAGTAGTCGTTGGCGTAGTTGACGGCCACCTGGAGGGCGAGCGAGACGACCAGGGCGAGAACGGCTCTCAGCGGCTGGACAGCGCCGAGGTCGAGCGCCGCCCCGGTGCCGACCAGGACCGGGGCGATCGCGGCGGGCAGCGTGCGGGGGCGTGCCCCGGCGGCCCAGTCGCGGACGCTGGTCGTGGTGGTCGTGGTGCTCACCCCGTGAGGGTACGAGCGGCGAGCTCGGCCGCCGCGCGCCGGTCGGGCTTGCCGATGCCCATCCGGGGGAGCGAGGGCACGCGCAGGACGTGCCGGGGCGCGTGGGCGCGCCCGAGCCGGTCGGCGACCGCCGAGCGCAGGGCCGCCTCGTCGAGGTCGTCGTCGGAGGTGACGAGCGCGACGACCACGGTGCCCCACTCGAGGTCGGGGACGCCGACGACAAGGGCCTCGAGGACCGCTGGCTGGACGAGGAGCACCTGCTCGACCGCTGCGGGAGAGACGTTCTCGCCCCCACTGACGATGACGTCGTCGGCGCGGCCGAGGACCTCGACCCGCTCGCCGTCGATCCGGGCCAGGTCGGAGGTCGTGAACCAGCGGGTACCGTCGTCGTCGGCGAATCCCGGTGAGCCGTCGCGGTAGCCGGACGCGATGACCGGCCCGGCCAACCGGAGTCGGCCGTCGTCGGTGAGTGCGGCGCGCACGCCGTCGAGCGGGACGCCGTCGTAGACGCACCCCCCGCAGGTCTCGGTCGAGCCGTACGTGGTGACGACGCGGACCCCGGACTCGGCGGCCCGGGCCAGCAGGCGTCGCGGGGCCGCGGCACCGCCGAGCAGCACCGCGGTCAGGGTGGCGGCCGCCCGCGCGGCGCGGCCGTCGTCGACCACCCGGGCGAGCTGGGTCGGGACCAGGGACGTGAACTGGACGGGCGGGCCGGCGGTCTCGACGGCGTCCGCGAAGGTCGTGGCGGTGAAGGGGCCGCCCGGAAGTCGTTGCGGCTGCTGCTCCTCGGTCTCGGCGAGCAGCCCGCGGACGAGGACCTGCCAGCCCGCGACGTGGGTGAGCGGGAGCGGCAGAAGCCACCGGCCGGGTGCCCCGACCCGCAGGTGCGTGGCCCGCGCGCCCGCCAGCAGCGAGGCCGCCGAGAGCTCGACCACCTTCTGGACGCCGGTGGAGCCGGAGGTGGGCAGCAGCAGCGCCGTCCCGTCCCGCAGCCGGCGCTCGAGGCGGGCGGCCGAGAGGACGACCCGGCCGGGCTCGCCGGCGGCCAACGGGAGCAGCGCCGGGCCGGTGCCGTCGAGCGCCGCGCGCAGCCGTTCGACGAGCTCGCTGACAGCAGGGGCGCGCGCGCCGGTGACGACGACCGGCTCGACCCGCATGCCGACAGTGTGGGCCACCGGTTCCACCGTTCGGACCGTGGCGTCGGACTCGGGGGCCCGAGCGACCGAGGGGCCGCCCTCGATGGTGCGACACCGACGCGTCGGCACGCTCGGGCGGCCATGATGGTGACATGGCCAGGGGACAGGGCGAGCAGACGGAGCGGCTCCGCGAGCTGTGCCTCGCGCTGCCGGAGGTGACCGAGCGGCTCAGCCACGGTGAGCCCACGTGGTTCGTGAGGGGCAAGAGGTCGTTCGTCATGCTCGCCGACCACCACCACGACGACCGGCTCGGCTTCTGGTGCGCCGCCCCCGAGGGCGCCCAGCACTCGCTGGTCGAGGCCGACCCGCTGCGCTACTTCGTCCCGCCGTACGTGGGCACCCGTGGCTGGCTCGGTGTGCGGCTCGACCTGGCCGAGCGAGGCGAGGGCGAGGTCGACCACGACGCCGTCGCCCAGCACGTCGAGAACGCCTACCGCCAGATCGCCCCGAAGACCCTGGTGCAGCAGCTGGACGAGGGGTCCTAGCCCGTTGCCGGGCCGTCGACGTTGACGGTGGGCTCGCCGCTGCCGCATCGGACGATCACGGCCCGGGCCGCCGAGTCGCCCGGGTTCGACTCGCGGTGCACGGCGCCGGCCGGCACGTGCAGGAAGTCACCCGGCCCCGCCTCGACCACGTGCGCGCCGCCGGGCCCGGACTCGATCCGCATCCGGCCGCTCACGACGTACAGCGTCGTGTCGTGCTCGGCGTGGTGGTGCCAGCCGGAGACCGTGCCGGGCTCGGTGTCGACGGTCCCGCTCCACATCCCCTCGCCGTGCCGCGCCACCTGCCGGGTCATCCCCGGCGTCGGGTCGGCCGGGCTGAGCTCGTCGGCCGGCACGACCGAGCACGGCCGGGCGGGGTCATCGCTCATGGGGTGAGCCTGCGCGGTGGCCACTCACCGGTCAAGGACGCCGTGCCACATCGCGCGATGTCGGCGTTGGGGCTTGGGCCGGCCGGTCGTCGTCAGGCCCGATCGATCCTGCGGGGCACCTCAGTAGTAGCGGGGGAAGTCGCTCCAGTCGGGGTCGCGCTTCTCCAGGAAGGCGTCACGGCCCTCGACGGCCTCGTCGGTCATGTACGCGAGCCGGGTGGCCTCGCCGGCGAAGACCTGCTGGCCCATCAGCCCGTCGTCCACCAGGTTGAAGGCGAACTTCAGCATCCGTTGCGCCGTCGGCGACTTCGCGTTGATCTCCCCGGCGACCTCGAGCGCGGTGTGCTCCAGCTCGGCGTGGTCGGTGACGAGGTTGACCGCGCCCATCTGCCGCATGTCCTCGGCCGAGTACGTGCGTCCGAGGAAGAAGATCTCGCGCGCTCGCTTCTGACCGACCATCCGCGCGAGGTAGGCCGAGCCGTAGCCGCCGTCGAACGAGCCGACGTCGGCGTCGGTCTGCTTGAACCGGGCGTGCTCGCGGCTCGCGATCGTGAGGTCGCACACCACGTGCAGCGAGTGCCCGCCACCGGCGGCCCACCCGGGCACCACGCAGACCACGACCTTGGGCATGGTGCGGATCAGCCGCTGCACCTCCAGGATGTGCAGCCGGCCGCCGGCCGCCCTCACCCGCGCGGCGTCGACGGTGTCGGCGGTCTCGCCCTCGGCGTACTGGTACCCGGACCGGCCACGGATCCGCTGGTCGCCACCGGAGCAGAACGCCCAGCCGCCGTCGCGCTCCGAGGGGCCGTTGCCGGTCAGCAGCACGGTGCCGACGTCGGGCGTCATCCGGGCGTGGTCCAGCGTCCGGTACAGCTCGTCGACCGTGTGAGGGCGGAACGCGTTGCGTACCTCCGGACGGTCGAACGCGATCCGGACGGTGCCGCGCCTGGGGCCCTCGAGCACGCAGCGGTGGTAGGTGATGTCCGTGAGGTCGAACCCCTCGACAGGCTCCCAGGCGGCGGGGTCGAAGATCTCCGAGATGGTGCTCCCCGTCGTGGCTCCGGCCGCGCCGGTGTCGTCTGTCGTCACCTGGGCGAGGATAGGAGAGTGATGCTGGATCCCGCCGACGTGCCCCTCGAGGACGTCATCGACTCGATGGTGGTCGTCGACGTACCCATGCACGTCCGGTTCCGCGGCGTCGACCGGCGCGAGGCGGTGCTCGTGCACGGCCCGGCGGGCTGGGGCGAGTTCAGCCCGTTCGTCGAGTACGACGACCGCGAGGCGTCCTGGTGGCTGGCCAGCGCGCTGGAGAGCGCGTGGACCGGGTGGCCCGGCCGGCTGCGTGACCGGGTGCCCGTCAACGCCACCGTCCCGGCCGTGGCCCCGGACCAGGTGGAGGCGGTGCTGGCCCGCTTCCCGGGCTGTCGGACCGTGAAGATCAAGGTCGCCGAGACCGGCGAGACCCTCAGCGACGACATCACCCGGGTCGACCGGGTCCGCGGGACGGTCGGGTCCGACGTCGCCGTCCGGCTCGACGCCAACGGTGCCTGGGACGTCGACACGGCGGCGCACGCGCTCTCGGTGCTCGGCCACTACGACCTGCAGTACGTCGAGCAGCCCTGCCGCACCCTGGACGAGCTGGTCGCCCTGCGCGCAGTGCTCGACCGGGCCGGTGTGGGGGTGGCGCTCGCCGTCGACGAGGGCATCCGCCGGGCCGACGACCCGTTCGCGGTGGCGGCCACCGGTGCGGTCGACGTCGCCGTGGTCAAGGTCGCCCCGCTCGGCGGCGTCAGGCGCACCCTGGCGATCGCCGCCGAGCTCGCCGACCGGTACGAGGTCGACCTCGTCGTCTCCAGCGCGCTGGACACCTCGATCGGCATCAGCGCGGGCGTGGCCGCGGCGGCCGCGCTGCCGGTCGTCGGCGCGCAGCTCGCCTGCGGGCTCGGCACCGTGGGGCTGCTCGAGTCCGACGTCACGACCTCGCCGCTGCTCCCGGTCGACGGCCACCTGCCGACCGGTCGGGTCGAGCCCGATCCCGGTCTGGTCGCGACCCTGCGGGCCTCGCCTGAGCGGCAGCGCTGGTGGCGAGACCGGGTGCGCCGCTGCCACGGCGTGCTGCAGGACCGGAGGTCGGTGCTGCCGTCGTTCCCGTCATGACCAGCTCGCCCGAGGCCGCCGCCGCGCTCGTGCGCGCCCTGCTCGACCAGGGTGTGCGCGACGTCGTGCTGTGCCCGGGCTCCCGGTCGGCGCCGCTCGCCTACGCGCTGGAGGCCGCCGAGCGGGCCGGCCGCGTCCGGTTGCACGTGCGGCACGACGAGCGCACCGCGGCGTTCGTGGCGCTGGGGTGCGGCGTGGCCGACCCGTCCGCGCCGGCGGCGGTCGTCACCACGTCCGGCACGGCGGTGGCGAACCTGCACCCGGCGGTGATGGAGGCGCACCACGCCGGGGTGCCCCTGCTGCTGCTCACCGCCGACCGGCCTGCGCGGCTGCGCGGCACCTGGGCGAACCAGACCACCGACCTGCAGCCCACGGTGTTCGGCGCCGCCACGGCGCTGACCCTGGTGCTCGAGGCCGACGAGGTCACCGACTGGCGCGCGGTGGCCGCTCAGGTCTTCGCGGCGGCGACCGGCGGCTCGGGACGACCAGGAGCCGTGCACCTCGACCTGGGGCTCGACGAGCCCCTCGTCCCCGATGTGGACGTGGACGTCGCTGCGCCGCCGCAACAGGTCTCGACGTCCTGCGTGGCCCATCTGCCCGTGACCCACCTCGACCAGGGCCCGCGCACGCTCGTCGTGGCCGGTGCCGGGGCCGGTCCGGACGCCCGCGAGCTGGCCGAGAGCGCAGGCTGGCCGCTGCTGGCCGAGCCCACCTCCGGCGGCAAGGGCGGGCCGAACCGGGTCGGCGCCTACCGGTTGCTGCTGGAGCGCGCAGACCTCGTGGCCGAGGTCGAGCGCGTCGTGGTCCTCGGACGCCCGACCTTGTCGCGCCCCGTGACCCGGCTGCTCGCCCGCGAGGGGGTCGAGCTCGTCCAGGTGGTGTCGCACCCGGACGAGCCCGGTCCCGGACGCGAGGTCCGCCGGGTGGTCGGCCGGGTGACCGCCCCGCCGCCGGACCCGGCGCAGACCGCCTGGTGCGCTCGCTGGGTCGAGGCAGGGGTCCTGGCCGAGGCGGCGGTCGACGCCGTCCTGGACGAGGGCGAGCAGCTGCACGGGCCGTGGCTGGCGCGAGAGCTGGCCCGTGCCACCGGCCCGGACGACGTGCTGGTCGTCGCGGCCTCGAATCCGGTCCGGGACCTCGACCTGGCGGCACCTCCCGCGGACGGCGCCCGGGTGCTGGCGAACCGGGGTCTGGCAGGTATCGACGGCACCGTCTCCACCGCCGTCGGCGTCGCCGCCGCGACCGGCCGGAGCACCCGGCTGCTGGTCGGCGACCTGGCGTTCCTGCACGACCTGGGAGGTCTCGTCGTCCCGCCGTCCGAGCGGGCCCGGCTGCGCCTCCAGGTCGTCGTCCTGGACGACGACGGGGGCGGGATCTTCGGTCTGCTCGAGCACGCCGACCGACCCGGTCCGTTCGAGCGCGTGTTCGGGACGCCGCACGGCGCTGACCTCGTGCGGGCCGCGGCGGCGCTCGGCGTCGCTGCCGTGCGGGTGTCGACGCGGGAGGATCTGGCTACGGCCACATCCACCGCCCCGCAAGGTATCTCGGTCGTCATCGTGCCCGCGGGCAGGGCGGGTCTGCGAGGGCTGCACGCCCGCATCAGGGCGGCGGTCCTCGCCGCCTCCCCCGGTCCGCACGAGTGATCTGTTCCAGGTCGGTTCAGCCCAGGGCGTCGCGCATGGGCACTAGCTTGGCGTCGGACTCGGCCAGCTCGGCCTCGGGGTCGGACCCCGCCACGATGCCGCAGCCGGCGAACAGCCTGATCCGGCAGGGGTTCTCGACGTCCAGGCGAGCCGAACGCAGGGCGATGCCGACCTCGCCGTCGCCGTGGGCGTCGACCCAGCCGACCGGCCCGGCGTATCGGTCGCGGTCCATGCCCTCGAGCTCGTCGATGAGGTCGGCGGCCAGGGCCGTGGGTGTGCCGCACACCGCCGCGGACGGGTGCAGCGTCTCGACGAGGTCGAGCACCGAGGGGCCGGGGGTGCCCGCCTCGGGCCGGGGCAGCACACCGGTGACGTCGGTGGCAAGGTGCATGACGTTCGGCAGGTGCAGCACGAACGGCGCCTCGGGCAGGTTCATGCCCGCGCAGTGCCGGGCCAGGGCGTCGGCCACCGACCGGACGGCGTACTCGTGCTCCTCCAGGTCCTTGCTCGACCGCGCCAGCGAGGCGGCGAGCGCCAGGTCGTGCTCGTCGTCACCGGTGCGCCGGATGGTGCCGGCCAGCACCCGCGAGGTGACGAGCCCGCGCTCGGAGCGCACCAGCAGCTCAGGGGTCGCCCCGACCAGTCCGTCGACGGTGAACGTCCAGCAGGAGGGGTAGCCCTCCCCGAGCCGCGCGAGCACCCACCGCAGGTCGACCGGCTGCTCGGTGAGGGCGTCGAGATCGCGCGCCAGCACCACCTTGTCGAGCTCGCCGGCGGTGATGCGGGACACCGCCTCCGCCACTGCCGACATCCACTGCGGCCCGGACCGCGCGCCGTCGGAGTAGCGCACCGTCCCGGGTCCGTCCGGGACCTCGCCGGCCCTCGGGGCGGCCGGGGACGGGAGCTCGTCGCCCTGGGTGGTGCTGGTGACCCACCAGCGGCCGCCGCGGTGGCCCACGATCGTCTGCGGGACGACGAGCACCCCACCGGCGGCCGAGCCGGGGGAGAAGGGGAGGGAGAGGAAGGCGACCGGCCCGGTGCCCGGCAGCCGGACCTCGTCGCGCACCACGGCGTGCCGGGCGAGCTCGGACCAGGCCCTCGCCGCAGCCCGCACGGACCCGGCCGAGGGCAGGTCGATCCGCAGGCACTCCCCGACGCCCACCAGGCCCTCGCCCCGGCGCACCCACGCCTGCACGGCCCCGGGCGGCAGCAGGCACAGCAGCGGACCGGGATCCGGGATCTCGACGGTACGGCTGACCAGCGCCCCCGGGTGCGGGGGCGCTGCGGGCACGTCCGGTTCGGACGCCAGGGAGCCGGTCGACATCGCTCCCAGGGTAGGACGGTGACAGGATCGAGCTGTGAGCCGGGCATCGCTGGAGAAGAAGCCGGGCGACGTCGCGTCCATGTTCGACGACGTCGCCGAGCGCTACGACCTGACCAACGACGTGCTGTCGATGGGGCAGGACCGCCGCTGGCGACGCGCCGTCGTGCGGGCCGTCGACGCGCGGCCGGGGCAGCGGGTGCTCGACCTCGCGGCCGGCACCGCCACCTCGTCGGAGCCGTTCGCGGACGCCGGCGTGCACACCGTCGCGAGCGACTTCTCGCTCGGCATGCTGCGGGTGGGGCGGCGGCGTCGTCCCGACCTGTCGCTCGTGGCCGGCGACGGCACCCGGCTGCCGTTCGCCGACGACTCCTTCGACGCCGTGACGATCTCGTTCGGGCTGCGCAACATCGTGGACCACGAGGCCGGCCTGGCCGAGATGCTGCGGGTCACCCGTCCGGGCGGGCGGTTGGTCGTCTGCGAGTTCTCGCACCCCACGTTCGGCCCGTTCCGCACCGTCTACACCGAGTACCTGATGCGGGCGCTGCCCCCGGTGGCCCGCCGGGTCAGCTCCAACCCCGACGCCTACGTCTACCTCGCCGAGTCGATCCGGGCGTGGCCGGACCAGGCGGCCCTGGCGGAGAAGGTGCGCGTGGCCGGCTGGACCGACGTCGCGTGGCGCAACCTGTCCGGCGGCATCGTGGCGCTGCACCGGGCCACCGCGCCGTAGCCCCGGACCGGCTCGCCCCGGCGTGCGGGAGCGGGGGTTCCGTGGTGTTCTCGGAGCAGCCGCCGGCACGACCGGAGGCACCGACGAAGGGGCTCGACATGGGACTCGACGACAAGATCAAGAACGCCGCCCAGGACATGAGCGGCAAGGCCAAGGAGGCCACCGGCAAGGCCAAGGACGACGAGGGCCTCGAGGCCGAGGGTCGCGGCGACCAGACCGAGGCCGACGCCAAGCAGGCCGGCGAGAAGGTCAAGGACGTCTTCAAGAACTGAGCTGCCGGCGGCAGCGCGGCGGCGGGCCCGGGCCGATCCAGGTCCGGGCCCGTCGTCATGGCGGGGCTCGCAGGTCGGCGCAGGTTAGGCCAGCCTCACCGCAGCCCCCCGGAGCTGGCTGCGTAGACTCCGCGGGAGCTAGTGAACGACTTCACAAGCGGGTTGGATGTGGCACGGGTGAGTGAGCAGGACGCGGACGTCATCCGCAGGTGATGAAGGACGCCCTCGGCGGGTACTACACGCTCGGCCGCGTGTTCGTGACGCTCATCGGCAACCCCCGGATCGTGCAGCTGGCCACCCAGCACGGCCTGCCGCGCCCGCTCGGCGGCGACGCCCTGGACCGAGTGGTCAACGGCCCGCAGAAGCTGGCGCCGGCCGCATGAGGCACGACCGCGCGGCCTGCCGCGGGGTGATCTGCGCCACCCCTAGGATGGGCGGCGCTCGACGAGGTGCAGCCGTTCCTGCGGCGCAGAAGGGAGCCTGAGGGTGGAGACGCCGTTCAACCCGTACATCCCGATCCTGGCCATGCTGGCCCTGTCGGTCGGGTTCGTCGCCTTCTCGCTGATCACCAACTCGTTGGTCGGCCCCAAGCGCTACAACCGCGCCAAGCTGGACGCCTACGAGTGCGGGATCGAGCCGACCCCGCAGGCCGCGGGCGGCGGCCGGTTCCCGGTGAAGTACTACCTCGTCGCGATGACGTTCATCGTCTTCGACATCGAGGTCGTCTTCCTCTACCCGTGGGCGGTCGCGTTCGAGGAGCTCGCGCTGTTCGGGCTGCTCGCCATGCTCGGCTTCCTGTTCCTCATCACCGTGCCGTTCGTCTACGAGTGGCGCCGGGGAGGTCTCGAGTGGGACTGACCGTGCGCCCCTGCACCACCCCGTCCACCGCGTCCTGCACGAGGACCGGCACGCCGCACCGAGGAGGTCGGGCCTGATGGGTCTGGAGGAGAAGCTGCCGAGCGGGTTCCTGCTCGACACGGTCGAGAACGTCGTCGGCTACATGCGCAAGAACTCGGTCTGGCCGGCCACCTTCGGCCTGGCCTGCTGCGCCATCGAGATGATGGCCGTCGGTGGGCCCAAGTACGACATCGCGCGGTTCGGGATGGAGCGCTTCTCGGGCACCCCGCGACAGGCCGACCTGATGATCGTCGCCGGCCGGGTGAGCCAGAAGATGGCCCCGGTGCTGCGCCAGATCTACGACCAGATGGCCGAGCCGAAGTGGGTCATCGCGATGGGCGTCTGCTCCTCGTCCGGCGGCATGTTCAACAACTACGCCGTGGTCCAGGGCGTCGACCACGTCGTCCCGGTCGACGTCTACCTGCCCGGGTGCCCGCCGCGTCCGGAGATGCTGCTGAACGCGATCATCGAGCTGCACCAGCAGATCCAGTCGATGCCGTTCGGGATCAACCGCATCAGGGCTGCCGAGGCCGCGGAGGCCGCAGCCCTGACGGCGGTGCCCACGTCGCGGATGAAGGGTCTGCTCGCATGAGCGAGCGCACACCCGGCACCGGTGCCCCCGACCCGGGCTCAGCCCCCGGCGCGCCGCAGGCCACCGCCACCGGGGCAGCCACCACCGGGGCCACCGAGGTCGGTGTCCACGGGGAGGTCGTCGCCGAGGTCGTCGCCGTCCGCGAGGGCATGTTCGGCGTGCGGGGAAGCGGCGACACCTCGGGGTACGGCGGCCTGCAGCGTGCGATCGTCATGCCCGGTGCCGCCACCCGCCCGTTCGGCGGCTACTTCGACGAGGTCGCCGACGTCCTGGCCGAGGTGCTGGCCGAGCCCGACGCCGACGGCGCCGACGGCCCGGGCTGGGAGGCTGCGATCGAGAAGGTCGTCATCGACCACGGGCAGCTGATCCTGTTCGTGCGCCGCGAGCACCTGCTGCGCGTCGCGCGGGTGCTGCGCGACGACGAGGACCTGCGGTTCGAGATGTGCATGGGTGCCAGCGGCGTCCACTACCCGGACGAGACCGGCCGCGAGCTGCACGTGGTGTACCCGCTGGTCTCGATCACCCACACCCGTCGGGTCCGGCTCGAGGTCGTGGCCCCCGACTCCGACCCGCACGTGCCGTCCATCACCTCGGTCTACCCGTCCAACGACTGGCACGAGCGCGAGGCGTGGGACTTCTTCGGCGTGGTCTTCGACGGCCACCCGGCGCTGACCCGGATCCAGATGCCTGACGACTGGCCGGGTCACCCGCAGCGCAAGGACTACCCGCTGGGCGGCATCCCGGTCGAGTACAAGGGCGCGACCATCCCGCCGCCGGACACGCGCCGGCGCTACCGGTGAGCCGGGGAGGAAGAGCATGAGCCAGCAGACGAGCGACGGCACGGCGACCGACGGCACGAGCCAGGAGGGTCGGGTCTTCACCGTCCACGGCGGCGACTGGGACAGCGTCACGGGCGCGCTGAGCGACGAGGCCTCCTCGCTGCGCGAGGAGCGCATCGTGGTGAATATGGGGCCGCAGCACCCGTCCACCCACGGGGTGCTCCGGCTGATCCTCGAGATCGACGGCGAGACCGTCACCGAGGCGCGGGCCGGCATCGGCTACCTGCACACCGGCATCGAGAAGAACATGGAGTTCCGGACGTGGACGCAGGGGGTCACCTTCTGCACGCGGATGGACTACGTGATGCCGTTGATGAACGAGACCACGTACTGCCTCGCGGTCGAGAAGCTGCTCGGCATCACCGACGAGATCCCGGAGCGGGCCACCGTCATCCGGGTGATGATGATGGAGCTGCAGCGCATCTCGTCCCACTTCGTCTTCCTCGCCACCGGCGGCATGGAGATGGGTGCGACCACGATGATGACCAACGGCTTCGGTGGCCGTGAGGTCCTGCTGTCGCTGCTGGAGATGATCACCGGCCTGCGGATGAACCACGCCTACGTCCGCCCCGGCGGCCTGGCGCAGGACATCCCACCGGGCGCGCTCGACTCGGTGCGCGAGGCCATCCCCGAGGTGCAGCGCTACATCCACGACCTCGAGCTGCTGGCCAACGAGAACCCCATCGTCAAGGCCCGCCTGGTCGACGTCGGCTACCTGGACCTCGCCGGCTGCATGGCGCTCGGCCTGACCGGGCCGGTCCTGCGCTCCACGGGCCTGCCGCACGACCTGCGCAAGTCCGAGCCGTACTGCGGCTACGAGACGTACGACTTCGACGTGCCGGTCCGCGACTCCTGCGACGCCTACGGCCGGTTCCGGATCCGGCTCGACGAGATGTACGAGTCGCTGCGGATCGTCAGCCAGTGCGCCGACCGGCTGCAGCGGATGGCGCCCGGGCCGGTCATGGTGGCGGACAAGAAGGTCGCGTGGCCCGCCCAGCTCGCCCTCGGCGGCGACGGCATGGGCAACAGCAAGGACCACATCCGCGAGATCATGGGCACCTCGATGGAGTCGCTCATCCACCACTTCAAGCTGGTGACCGAGGGCTTCCGGGTGCCGGCCGGTCAGGTCTACCAGGCCACCGAGTCGGCCAAGGGCGAGCTCGGCGTGCACCTGGTGAGCGACGGCGGCACCATGCCGTACCGGGCGCACTTCCGAGACCCGTCCTTCAACAACCTGCAGGCGGTGGCGGCGATGTGCGAGGGCGGCTCGATCGCCGACGTCATCGTGGCCGTGGCCTCCATCGACCCGGTGATGGGAGGGGTGGACCGCTGATGGCGTACGACCCGCAGGTGCGCGAGCGACTCGTCACCGACGCGCAGCAGATCATCGCCCGCTACCCGCAGGACCGCTCCGCCCTGCTGCCGATGCTGCACCTGGTGCAGTCCGAGGACGGTTACGTCAGCCCGGACGGCATCACGCTGTGCGCCGAGCTGCTCGACCTCACCGCGGCCGAGGTCTCGGCGGTGGCCACGTTCTACACGCAGTACAAGCGGCACCCGAACGGCGAGTACACCGTCGGTGTCTGCACCAACACGCTGTGCGCGGTCATGGGCGGCGACCAGATCTTCAGCGAGCTCTCCTCGCACCTCGGGGTCGGCCACGACGAGACCACCGACGACGGCCGGATCACCCTCGAGAAGCTCGAGTGCAACGCGGCCTGCGACTTCGCCCCGGTCGTGATGGTGAACTGGGAGTTCTTCGACGACCAGACCCCGTCCAGCGCCACTACTCTCGTCGACGAGATCGCCGCCGGCCGCGACGTCGTGCCCACCCGCGGCGCCAGCAAGGTCTGCACGTTCAAGCAGGTCTCACGGGTGCTGGCGGGCTTCGACGACGGCCTGGCCGACAGCGGAGGCGGCGCCAACGGCGCGAGCCTGGAGGGCCTGCGGCTCTCGCGCGAGAACGACTGGCGCGCACCGGTTCCCGGTTCCGACAGCTCAACGAGCACCCGCAAGGAGGCCTGACCGTGGCCACGACGCTCACCCCGATCCTGTCCGACGTCTGGGACAAGGACCGCAGCTGGACGCTGGACGCCTACACCGAGCACGCGCGCGGGTACGAGGCACTGCGCACGGCGCTCGGTCGCACGCCGGACGAGATCGTCACGACGGTCAAGGACTCCGGGCTGCGCGGTCGTGGCGGGGCGGGCTTCCCCACCGGCATGAAGTGGGGCTTCCTGCCCAAGCCCGACGGCGGTCCCCGCTACCTCGTGGTCAACGCCGACGAGTCCGAACCGGGCACCTGCAAGGACACCCCGCTGATGTACGCCAACCCGCACTCGCTGGTCGAGGGCGTGGTGATCACGTCCTACGCCATCGGCTGCAACCACGCCTTCATCTACATCCGCGGCGAGATCGTGCACGTCTACCGCCGGGTGCTCAAGGCCGTCGCCGACGCCTACGCGGCCGGCCACCTGGGCAAGGACATCCACGGCAGCGGCTTCGACCTCGACGTCACCGTGCACTCCGGCGCCGGCGCGTACATCTGCGGCGAGGAGACCGCGCTGCTCGACTCGCTCGAGGGCCGGCGCGGCCAGCCGCGACTCAAGCCCCCGTTCCCGGCCGTCGCCGGGCTGTACGCGCGCCCCACGGTGGTCAACAACGTCGAGTCGATCGCGTCCGTCCCCGCCATCGTCCTCAACGGTGCGCGCTGGTTCGCCGACATGGGCACCGAGAAGTCCACCGGCTTCGGCTTCTTCTCGTTGTCCGGTCACGTCACCCGCCCCGGCCAGTTCGAGGCGCCGCTCGGCATCACGCTGCGCGAGCTGCTCGACATGGCTGGCGGCGTCCGGGAGGGCCACGAGCTGAAGTTCTGGACCCCCGGCGGCTCGTCCACCCCGATCTTCACCGCCGAGCACCTCGACGTCCCCCTCGACTTCGAGGCGGTCGGCGCGGCCGGGTCGATGCTGGGCACCCGGGCGCTGCAGGTGTTCGACGAGACCACCTCGGTCGTGCGCGCGGTGCTGCGCTGGACCGAGTTCTACGCGCACGAGTCCTGCGGCAAGTGCACGCCGTGCCGCGAGGGCACGTTCTGGATGAAGCAGGTGCTGCGCCGGATCGAGGCCGGCCAGGGCACGGCGCAGGACATCGACACGCTGCTCGACACCTGCGACAACATCCTCGGCCGTTCCTTCTGCGCTCTCGGCGACGGCGCCACCAGCCCGGTCTCCAGCGCGATCAAGTACTTCCGGTCCGAGTTCGAGGCCGGCATGACCACGCCCGCGTGGGAGCTCTTCCCGTACGAGCGGTCCACCGTGTTCGCGGAGGTGCAGGCCTGATGACCGCCACGACCGAACGCGGTGGAGCCGGCGCGGGTGCGCCCGAGCTCGTCACCGCGACCATCGACGGCGTCAGCGTCTCGGTGCCCAAGGGCACCCTGGTGATCCGCGCCGCCGAGCAGATGGGCGTGCACATCCCGCGGTTCTGCGACCACCCGCTGCTCGAGCCGGTGGGCGCGTGCCGCCAGTGCCTGGTCGAGATCGCCACCCCGGGCCCGGACGGCACGCTGCGCCCGATGCCGAAGCCGCAGCCCTCGTGCGCGATCGAGCTCACGCCGGGCATGCAGGTCAAGACCCAGGCGAGCTCCCCGGTGGCCGAGAAGGCCCAGCACGCGCAGATGGAGTTCCTGCTCATCAACCACCCGCTCGACTGCCCGGTCTGCGACAAGGGCGGCGAGTGCCCGCTGCAGAACCAGGCGATGAGCGACGGCCGGGCCCGGTCACGGTTCCTCGACGTCAAGCGCACCTTCCCCAAGCCGATCAAGATCTCCAGCCAGGTCCTGCTGGACCGCGAGCGCTGTGTGCTCTGCCAGCGCTGCACCCGGTTCTCCAAGGAGATCGCCGGCGACCCGTTCATCGACCTGCAGCACCGCGGCATCCAGCAGCAGATCGGCACCTTCTCGCCGGGCGTGCTCGGCATCGCGACCCGCGGGGAGCAGATGCTGGACGAGTCCGGCGTGCCGTTCGCGTCGTACTTCTCCGGCAACACGATCCAGATCTGCCCGGTGGGCGCGCTCACCAGCGCCGCCTACCGGTTCCGCTCCCGCCCGTTCGACCTCGTCTCGACCCCGTCGGTGTGCGAGCACTGCGCCAGCGGCTGCTCGTTGCGCACCGACCACCGCCGTGGCACCGTGCTGCGCCGGCTGGCCGGCGACGACCCGGCGGTGAACGAGGAGTGGAACTGCGACAAGGGCCGGTTCGCGTTCACCTGGTCCACCGGCACCGACCGGCTCATCACCCCGATGGTCCGGGGCCAGGACGGTGAGCTCGAGGCCGTCTCCTGGCCGGTCGCGCTGGAGGCCGCCGCCCGCGGTCTGGAGGCGGCCCGCGCCGGCACCATCGGCACGCTCGGCGCCCCGAACCAGCACGCCAGCGGCGTCGGGGTGCTGCCCGGTGGTCGGCTGACGCTCGAGGACGCCTACGCCTACGCCAAGTTCGCACGGGTCGCGCTCGGCACCAACGACGTCGACCACCGCTCGCGGGTGCACTCGGTCGAGGAGGAGCAGTTCCTCGCCCACCACGTGGCGGGTCGGTCGCTGTCCTCCCCGGGTGCGGTGACCTACCACGACCTCGAGAAGGCCCCCGCGGTGCTGCTGGTCGGGTTCGAGCCCGAGGAGGAGTCCCCGATCGTCTTCCTGCGCCTGCGCAAGGCGGTTCGCAAGAACCGCACCGCGGTGCACTCGATCGCCCCGTTCGCCTCGCGCGGCCTCACCAAGCTGGGCGGCAGCCTGCTGCCGGCCGCCCCCGGCACCGAGGCCGAGGTGCTGGCCGCCGTGTCCGGTCGCGACGTCGGCGTGCACGAGACCACCGACGCCCTCTCGGCGCCCGGCGCGGTCGTCCTGGTCGGCGAGCGCACCGCCGCCGTCCCCGGCGCCCTGTCCGCCGCGCTGCGGGTGGCCTCGGCCACCGGTGCCCGGCTGGCCTGGGTGCCCCGCCGTGCCGGCGAGCGCGGAGCCGTCGAGGCCGGCACCCTCCCCGGTCTGCTCCCCGGCGGTCGCCCGGTCGCCGACCCCGAGGCCCGGGACGACGACGCCGCCCCGAGGGGCGTGGCCTCGCTGCCCTCCGACCCCGGTCGCGACGTCACCGCCATCCTCCAGGACGCCGC
>JBBQSN010000042.1:0-23599 GCA_038213835.1 Actinomycetales bacterium | reverse complement strand
GGCCGCGTCGTCCGCGCCGTAGACGGCCGACCCCGCGACGAAGACGTCGGCCCCCGCCTCGGCCGCACGCTCGATCGTCTCGACCGAGACGCCACCGTCGACCTGCAGCCACACCGGCAGCCCGGACGACGAGATCGCTTCCCGCACAGCGCGGATCTTCGGCAGGCAGCCATCGAGGAAGGACTGGCCGCCGAAGCCGGGCTCGACCGTCATGACCAGCAGCATGTCCATCTCGGGCAGCAGGTCGAGGTACGGCCCGACACCGGTGGCCGGCCGCAGCGCCATCCCGGCACGCGCGCCCAGCCGGCGCAGCTCTCGGGCCAGCCGCACCGGTGCCGCCGCCGCCTCCACGTGGAAGGTGACCGACTGCGCGCCCGCCTCGGCGTACCCCGGGGCCCACCGGTCGGGGTCCTCGATCATCAGGTGGACGTCGACCGGGACCGGGCTGACCTGCACGATCCGCTCGACGACGGGCAGGCCGAGGGTCAGGTTCGGCACGAAGTGGTTGTCCATCACGTCGACGTGCGCCCAGTCGGCCGACGAGATGCGCTGCAGCTCCCCGGCCAGGTCGGCGAAGTCGCTGGACAGGATGCTCGGCGAGATCTGGATGCCCACGGCCGCGAGGGTAGCGGTCAGCCGGGCGGGCGACGCAGCAGCGCGAGGAACATCGCGTCGGTGCCGTGCCGGTGCGGCCAGAGCTGCGCCGTGGCGCCGTCGCCGAGGTCCGGCACCTGACCGTCGACCGACACCGCACGGACGGCCGCCGGGGCGTCCACCTGTTCGAGGCCGTGGTGCCGGCGCAGGGCGTCCTGCACCACCATCACGGTCTCGGCCGGGTGCGGGGAGCAGGTGGCGTAGGCCACCACGCCGCCGGGACGCACCGCGGCCAGCGCGGAGTCGAGCAGCTCGCGCTGCAGCGGCCCGAGCGTGGCCAGGTCCGAGGGCTGGCGCCGCCAGCGCGCCTCGGGGCGGCGCCGCAGCGCCCCCAGCCCGGTGCAGGGCGCGTCCACGAGCACCCGGTCGTAGGCTCCGGGCTCGAGGCCACCGACGGTGCGGCCGTCGGTGGTGCGCACCTCGACGTGGGGTCCGACGGCGCCGCGCACCAGTGCGGCGCGGTGCTCGCTGACCTCGACGGCCACCAGCTGCGCCCCGACCTGCTCGGCCCGGGCGGCCAGCAGCGCGGCCTTGCCACCCGGGCCCGCACACAGGTCGAGCCAGCGCTCGCCCGAGCCGCTGCCGTCGCGCCCCGCGTGCCCCACCCCGAGGTCGAGCCCCGCCAGCGCCAGCGCGACCAGCTGGCTGCCCTCGTCCTGCACCCGGGCCCGGTGCTGGGAGACCGGCTCCAGCCCCCCGGGGTCGCCGCCCTCCAGCACCACAGCGGTGGGGGCCCAGCGCCCTGCACGCGAACCCTCGGAGGCCTGGAGCAGCTCCTCGGGCGTGGCCATGCCGGGCCGTACGAGCAGCGTGACCTGCGGCGAGGCGTTGTCGGCTGCCAGCAGGTCGTCGATCTCGTCGACCGGTCGACCGTGGGCCACCAGAGACTCACGCAGCGACCGCACGATCCAGGCCGGGTGGCTGTACCGCGTCGCGAGGTGTGCCACGAGGTCGGCGTCGCGGTCGGGGACGGCGTCGACCAACCACTGCTCGGGGGTGCGCTCCCCCACCCGGCGCAGGACCGCGTTGACGAAACCGCCCGGCCCCGAACCGATCCGGTCGCGGGCGAGCCCCACCGTCTGCGAGACGGCCGCGTGCGCGGGCACCCGGGTGGCGAGCAGCTGATGCGCCCCGAGGCGGAGGGCGTCGAGCACCGCAGGGTCGATCTGGGCGATCGGACGGTCGGTGCACAGGGCCACCACGGCGTCGTACAGCCCCTGCCCGCGCAGCGTCCCGTAGGTGAGCTCGGTGGCGAACCCGGCGTCACGCGGGTCGAGGCCGCGGCGGCGCAGCAGCCCCGGCAGCACCAGGTTCGCGTAGGCGTCGTCCTCCCGCACCGCCCGCAGCACCTCGAACGCGACGTCGCGGGCCGGGTCGCCCCCGCGGCCGCGCTGCGAGGGTGCGTTGCGGGAGCGCTGACGGGGACCCCGGGGAGCCTCGCCGGGACGTCGTCCGCCCGTGCCGTGCTTCTGCCCGGTCACCCGAGCACCTCCCCTGCCTCGGGACGCACGCCGCGCGCCCAGTCGACCGCCGCCATCGGCTTCTTGCCTGCGGGTTGCACCAGCAGCAGGCGCACCGGTGCCGAGCCGGTGCCGACCAGCACCTCGCGCCGGCCGGCCAGCAGCTCGCCCACCGCGAGCGCGGCGTCGTCCGCGCCGGGTGCCGGCGCGGGCTCGAGCGCCGCCAGCTTGAGCCGGTCGCCGCGAAAGGTCGTCCAGGCCCCGGGGGACGGGGTGCAGCCGCGGACCCGGCGGTCGACCGCGAGCGCGGGGACCGACCAGTCGACCCGGGCGTCGTCGACCTCGAGCTTGGGGGCGAGCGAGATCCCCTCGGGGTGCTGCGGGACCGGCTCGAGGCGATCCTCCTCCAGCCCGTCGAGGGTGGCCACCAGCAGGTCGGCACCGGCGAGGGCCAGACGCTCCAGCAGGTCGGCGCTGGTGTCGCGCGGGCGGACGTCCTCGGTCAGCGTGCCCAGCACCGGGCCGGTGTCCATCCCCTCGTCCAGGACGAAGGTGGTCGCGCCGGTGATCTGGTCGCCGGCGATGACCGCGTGCTGGACGGGCGCGGCCCCGCGCCACGCGGGCAGCAGCGAGAAGTGCAGGTTGACCCAGCCGAGCCGCGGCACGGCGAGCAGCTGCGGCCGCAGGAGGTGCCCGTAGGCGACCACCGGGCAGCAGTCCGGGGCCAGCTCGACCAGCCGGTCCAGCGCCTGCGCGGGGCGCTCGGGACGCAGCAGCTCGATCCCGTGCTCCTGCGCGACCTGGGCCACCGGCGACGGCGCCACCTTCCGGCCGCGACCCGCTCCGGCGTCCGGCCGGGTCAGGACCGCGACCACCTGGTGCCGCGAGGCGAGCAGCGCCCGCAGCGACGGGACGGCGGCCTCGGGGGTCCCGGCGAACACCAGTCGCACTACGTCGCCCGCCCGAAGGTCGGGTGCGGGCTGATCCGCACCTGCGGGGGCTCCGCACCGTTCCACTCCGCCTGCCGGATGGCGCGCATCGCCTCCTTGCGGGTGGCGGCGTCGAGCCGGTCCACGAACAGGATGCCGTCGAGGTGGTCGGTCTCGTGCTGCACGGCGCGCGCGAGCATCCCGCTGCCCTCGATCACGAGCGGCTCGCCGTGCACGTCCTGGCCGCGGGCCACCACGCTCATCGACCGCCGGGTCGAGAAGAACAGGTCGGGGATGGACAGGCAGCCCTCGTCGCCGTCCTGGCACTCCTCGGACAGCTCCAGGACGGGGTTCACCAGGTGCCCCAGCACGTCGTCGACGTGGTAGGTGAACACCCGCAGCCCGACGCCGATCTGGGGCGCGGCCAGGCCGCGGCCCGGCGCGTCGAGCATCGTCTCCTCGAGGTCCTTGACCAGCCGGCGCAGCTGCCGGTCGAAGTCGACGACGGGCTCGGCGGGCGTGCGCAGCACGGGGTCCCCGAACAGGCGGATCGGCTGGATGGCCACGTGGCTCCTGGGTGAGGGGGGTGAGGGGGGTGAGGGAGGTGAGGTGGGGTGGGGTCGCGGTGGGTGGTCGGGCGCGAGGGACGGGCGCTGGACGCACGGCCGCGACCGGCGTCCAGCATAGGCGGGACGCGCCGTTCAGCCGACCTCGGCCGGGTGCACGGCGACCCGCGGGGGGTGCGGCTCCTTGGCAGCCGACAGCACGCCCCGCGCCTGCGCGAGGGCCCGCACCACCTGGGTCTCGGCGTCGGCCGCTGCACGCACCAGCAGCCGGTGCCGGCCCCCGGCTCCACCCACCGGCTCGCGCTCGTCGCGGGGGTCGGTCTCGATCGGCGCCGGGCCGAGCAGCTCGGCACCGGGCGGCAGCCGCAGCGCTGACGCGAACGCCGCGACGCCGCCCGGGTGGCCGACGACCTGCACCAGCACACCGGCGGGCGGCAGGCCGAGCTGGACGCGCTCGGCCAGCTCGCGGGCGGCGTACCCGGCCGGGTCGCAGCGCACCAGCGCCTGCACCGGCGACAGCGCGGCGTCGCCGACCACCACGACCCGACCGCCGTCCGAGGCGGGACGCACCAGCCCGACCGCCACCAGCCAGCGCCGCAGCGCCTCCTCGCCGGCGCGCAGGTCGGCCCTGGCCAGCAGCACCCAGGTGTCGAGCAGCACCGCGGCCGCGTAGCCACCCTGCGCCACCGGCTCGGCACCCGGTGTGGCCAGCACCACGGCCGGCTCGGGGCCGACGTCCTCGAGCACCCCGGAGCCGGTGCTGCTGGTGCGGACCGGCACCCCGGGCAGCGCCCGGCCGATCTCCTCGGCCGTGCGCCGCACCCCGACGGTGACCGAGCGCATCCGGGTGGACCCGCAGGCCTCGCACTGCCAGCCGGACGCGGTGCGCGAGCACCAGCCGCAGCGAGCGGCGGCCGTCGAGCCGGTGAGCTGGAGCGGTCCGTGGCAGCTGCCGCAGCGGGCCGGGGCACGGCACTGCTGGCAGGCGGTGCCCGGGACGTACCCCGCGCGAGGCACCTGGACCAGGACCGGGCCCGACCTCAGCGCCTCGCGAGCGGTGCGCAGCGCGATCGAGGGGATCCGGGCGGTGCGGGCGGCGGGGTCGCGCAGGTCGTCGTCGCCGGAGACGATCACCCGCGGGCCGTGCTCGCGCACCACCGCGCGGGTGGCCTCGACCGCACGGGCCCAGCCCTGCTCGACCAGGAGCTGGGCCTCGACCGACCGCGACGGCGACCCGAGCAGGGCGGCCGCGCCGGACTGCTCGGCGCGCACCCGCAGCACCTCGCGGCTGTGCGGGTAGGGGGCGCGCGGCTCGGCGTGCAGGTCGTCGCCGTCGTCCCAGCAGACGACCAGGCCGAGGTCGTGCACCGGCGCGAACGCGGCGGCCCGGGTGCCCACGACGACGCGCGCGCTGCCGCGCAGCACGCGCAGGAACGCGGCGTACCGCGCCGAGGGGCCGAGGTCAGCGGTCAGGCGGACCAGGGAGGCCGCGGCGACGGCGCCGCCCACCGCTGCGACGGCACGGCAGACCCGCTCGACGTCACGGTGGTCCGGAACCACGACCAGGGCCCCTCGTCCGGACGAGGCCGCGGTGACGGCGGCCACGGCCACCGCACGGGGCCAGCCGTCGTCGGACCCGGCGTCGGGCAGGGCGGTCCAGACGGCGCGCGGCGCCCCGCCGGTGGCGACGCGGTCCAGGAACGCCGGCCCCCCGACGTAGTCCGACCACGGCCCGGGTACGGGTCGAAGGGGCGGGTCCTCGGCCGGCGGGGACGCCTTCTTCTCGGTCGCCGCGTGCCGGGCGGGCACCGCCAGCCGCAGGACGTCGGCCAGGGTGCCGGCGTCCTGGTCGGCGACGGCGCGGCACGCGGCGAGCACCTGCGGGGTCAGCACCGGCTCGCCCGACGGGACCCGCAGCAGCGGCTGCAGTCGACCGACGTGGTCGCTGGTGGGGGTGCGGGCCAGGACGAAGCCCTCGACCTGCTGGCCCGAGAACCGCACGACGCACCGCGTGCCCGGCACTGCGCGCTCGGCCAGCGTCTCGGGCACCGAGAAGTCGAACGGGTGGTCCAGGTGCGCCAGGGGAACCTGCAGGACGACCGAGGCGACGGGGTCGACCGCGGCCGTCGGTGCCGGCGGCTTCGGCCGACGGCCGCGCACCGAGGACCGCAGCAGCTCGAGCTGCTCGCCGGAACCCGGTGCCTCGCTCCCGTCGGCCTCGGTCACGGTGCCAGCCAACCAGAGCCCGCGGACAGGACCGGACGGACCGGCCCGCGCGAACGGACCCTCAGCCGCCGACGGCCGACGTGAGCGCCTCGGCGCGGTCCGTGCGCTCCCAGGTGAACTCGGGCAGCTCGCGGCCGAAGTGGCCGTACGCGGCGGTGGCCTGGTAGATCGGCCGCTTGAGGTCGAGGTCGGCGACGATGGCGGCGGGCCGCAGGTCGAAGACGTCCTTGATCGCCCGGGTGATCGCGGCCGGGTCGACGGTCTCGGTACCGAAGGTCTCGACGTACAGGCCCACCGGGTGCGCCTTGCCGATCGCGTACGCGACCTGGACCTCGCACCGGCCGGCGAGCCCGGCGGCCACGACGTTCTTGGCGACCCAGCGGGTGGCGTAGGCGGCCGAGCGGTCGACCTTGGAGGGGTCCTTGCCGGAGAACGCGCCGCCGCCGTGGCGGGCCATGCCGCCGTAGGTGTCGACGATGATCTTGCGCCCGGTGAGGCCGGCGTCGCCCATCGGGCCACCGATCACGAAGTTGCCCGTGGGGTTGATGAACGCGCGCACCCCGGAGCTGTCGAGGTCGACGCTGGCGAGCACCGGGTCGATGACGTGCTCGCGGACGTCGGGGGCCAGCAGGGTCTCGAGGTTGACGTGCGCGGCGTGCTGGGTGGACAGCACCACGGTGTCGACGGTGACGGCGCGGTCGCCGTCGTAGCCGATCGTCACCTGGGTCTTCCCGTCCGGACGCAGGTAGGGGATCTTCCCCTCCTTGCGGACGGCGGTGAGGCGCTCGGAGAGCCGGTGGGCCAGCCAGATCGGCAGCGGCATCAGCTCGGGGGTGTCGGTGCAGGCGTACCCGAACATCAGGCCCTGGTCGCCGGCCCCCTGCAGGTCGTAGGCGTCGTCGCCGTTCTCGACCCTGCTCTCGTAGGCCTTGTCGACGCCCTGGGCGATGTCGGAGGACTGGGCGCCGATGGAGACCTCGACGCCGCACGAGTTGCCGTCGAAGCCCTTGTCGGACGAGTCGTACCCGATCGCCAGCACGGTGTCGCGCACCAGCCGCGGGATCTCGGCGTAGGCGTTCGTGCTGACCTCCCCGGCGACGTGGACCAGGCCGGTCGTGACCAACGTCTCGACGGCCACCCGGCTCTGCGGGTCCTGCGAGAGCAGGTCGTCCAGGATGGCGTCCGAGATCTGGTCGCAGATCTTGTCGGGGTGTCCTTCGGTGACGGACTCCGAGGTGAACAGACGCAGGTCGGACGTGGTCACGGGGCTCCTCGCTCGGGACGGGCTGGCGGCACGCGCGTGCAGCGGGCTGGGCCTCGCGGACGGCGCGGCGGTGCCGCGGTCAGGTGATCAGGGTCTGATCGGGGGTCACTGTAGCCGTCCGACAACGGCGTCCCAGACGACGTCCGCGACCTGGTCCTTGCTCGCCGGGCCCACGTCCGTGCGGCGGCCGTCGGCCCCCAGGACGGTGACGGTGTTGTCGTCGGTGCCGAACGCCCGGCCGTCGCCCACCTCGTTGACCACGAGCAGGTCGCAGCCCTTGCGCGCCAGCTTGTCGGCCGCCAGCGCCAGCACGTCGCCGGTCTCGTCGCCGGTCTCGGCCGCGAAGCCGACCACGACCTGGCCGGGACGGCGGCGGTGGTGCCCGAGGTCGGCGAGCACGTCGGGGTTGCGGACCAGCTCGATGACCGGGGCGGAGTCGTCCCCGTCGCCGTGGGTCTTCTTGATCTTGTGCTGCGCGACCGTCGCGGGTCGGAAGTCGGCGACCGCGGCCGCCATCACGACGACGTCGGCCTCGGCGGCGAGCGCGGTGACGGCCACCTGCAGCTCGCCTGCCGATCCGACCCGCACCACCTCGACGCCGACGGGGTCGGGGAGCACGGTGTTGGCGGCGACCAGGGTGACCCGGGCGCCGCGGGCAGCGGCGGTGCGGGCCAGCGCGTAGCCCTGCTTGCCGGAGGAGTGGTTGCCGAGGAACCGGACCGGGTCGAGCGGCTCGCGGGTGCCCCCGGCGCTGACGACGACGTGCCGTCCGGCAAGGTCGGCAGCGGCGGCGCGCGGCGCGGCGCCGTCCAGCAGGCGCAGGCACGCGGCCAGGATCGCCTCGGGCTCGGGCAGCCGCCCGATGCCGGTGTCGGCGCCGGTGAGACGACCGGAGGCCGGGTCCAGGACGTGGGTGCCACGGGCCCGCAGGGTGGCGACGTTGGCCGCGGTGGCGGGGTGCTGCCACATCTCGGTGTGCATCGCCGGGGCGAGCAGCACCGGGCACCGGGCGGTGAGCAGGGTGCTGGTCAGCAGGTCGTCGGCCTGCCCGGTGGCCGCCTTGGCGAGCAGGTCGGCGGTGGCAGGGGCGACCACGACGAGGTCGGCCCCCTGCCCGATCCGCACGTGCGGCACCTCGTGCACGTCGTCCCAGACCTCGGTGCTGACCGGGTGGCCGGACAGCGCCGCCCAGGTGGGGGCGCCGACGAACTGCAGCGCGGCCCGGGTGGGGACGACCCGGACGTCGTGGCCGCTCTCGGTGAGCAGCCGCAGCAGGGAGCAGGCCTTGTACGCGGCGATGCCGCCCGCGACGCCGAGCACCACGTGAGGGACCACGGCTCGTTCCTCCCCGTGGGGCCCCGCGCCTGCCGTCCGGCTCGCTCCGCTCGCAGTCACGTCGGGCGTCCCTGCTGCTCGCAGGAGGTCACTCCTCGGTGGGCTCGCAGGTCAGCAGCCCGGCGTCGATCTCGCGCAGGGCGACGGACAGCGCCTTCTCCTGCACGTGGGTCTCGACGAGCGGACCGACGTACTCGAGCAGCCCCTCGGACAGCTGGGAGTAGTAGGCGTTGATCTGGCGGGCGCGCTTGGCGCCGTAGATGACCAGCGCGTACTTGGAGTCGGCGGCCTGCAGGAGGTCGTCGATGGGCGGGTTGGTGATGCCCTCGGGGGTTGCCTTGGTACCGGACACGCGAGTGGTCTCCGAACGGTCGTCGGGTGGGTCGTCCTGTCACCGGCCGATGACGTGCGTCATCACGCCGGGTGCAGGCCCATCAAGTGTACGAGATGGTCGGTCGCTTCACGAACCGCGGCGTTGACGACGGTGACGTCGAACTCCGGCTCGGCCGCCAGCTCGACCCGTGCCGTGGACAACCGGCGCTCCCGCTCCTCCTCGCACTCGGTGCCGCGGCCCACCAGCCGCTTCACCAGCTCGTCCCAGGACGGCGGTGCGAGGAAGACGAACAAGGCGTCCGGCATCGAGGCCCGCACCTGCCGGGCACCCTGCAGGTCGATCTCCAGCAGCGCCGGGACGCCGTCGGCCAGCTGCTGCTCGACCGGGCCGCGCGGCGTGCCGTAGCGGTTCCGGCCGTGCACGACGGCCCACTCCAGCAGCTCACCACGCTCGATCATCTGGTCGAACTCGGTGTCGTCGACGAAGTGGTAGTGCACGCCCTCCTGCTCGCCGGGGCGGGGCGGGCGGGTGGTGGCGCTGACCGAGAGCCAGACCTGCGGGTAGCGGACGCGCACGTCGGCGGACACCGTGCCCTTGCCGACGGCGGTGGGGCCGGCCAGGACCGTGAGGCGGCCGGGCGTGCTCATGCGGCGGGGCTCACTGCCTGCTGAGGGCTCACTGCCTGCTGAGGGCTCACTGCCTGCAGAGGGCTCACGGTCGACGGGAGGCGGGGCTCAGGAGTCGAAGCGCTCGACGAGCGCCCGCACCTGGTGGGGGCCGAGCCCGCGGACCCGGCGGGACCCGGAGATGCCGATCTCGTCCATCACCTGCTTCGCGCGGACCTTGCCGACGCCGGGCAGCGACTCGAGCAGCGCGCTGACCTTCATCTTCCCGATCGACTCGGTCTGCCCGGCCTCGGAGATGGCCTCGGCCAGCGAGCCCTGGGCGTACTTGAGGCGGTTCTTGACCTCGGCCCGCTCGCGCCGGGCGATCGCGGCCTTCTCCAGGGCGGCGGCTCGCTGCTCGGGAGTCAGGGGCGGCAGGGCCACGGGCGGTCACCTCTGGTCGGCGGGTCGGGGAAGGCTCGCCGCCTCCCCCCTCGATCGGTTCCGGCGAACCTAGCGAGTCGGGGCCGCGGCGGGCAACGGCGGGTCGGGTCGGCGGGGCTCAGCGGGAGGTCGATCGGCGGATCGGCGGGGGTCAGCGACCCGAGCGGGAGAAGTGCTGGTAGTCCTTCGAGGTGGTCCAGTACCCGCCCCAGGACCACCCGCGGGCGGCGAAGGCGCGCACGACGGCGTCACCGGACCGGATCAGACCGGGGGCCTGCACGCTGCGGTCGACGTAGGGGGCGCCCTCGGGCGGGTCGACCTGGCCGGAGTGCACCCACGGGTTGACCAGCGGGTTGATGTCGACGGCGAGACCGTAGGAGTGCTGCGAGACGGTGGTGGAACCCGGCACCGTGCGGCACAGGAAGGCGCTGGTGTTGTCGGCCTGCATGCTCAGGTCGTCGCTGGCCCCGTAGAGCGCCGTCGGGTACATCGCGTCGATCGGGAAGCCCTGCGCGTACAGGTCGCCGAAGACCGAGGCGATCCGGGACGCCTCGCTCGCCGCCACCACGAGGTTCCCCGTCCGCGGGTACCGGTCGTAGCCCCAGTGGGTGACCGAGACGTTGCGCAGGTCCTTCGGCGCGACGGGGCACCCCGGACGCCAGGAGCCGCCGAGCTCGGCACCGGTGACGGCCCGCACGGCGCTGCGGTAGGGACCGGCCGGAGCGCGGCGCACCCCGAGGGTGTCCACGCCGTCGCCGTCCCAGTCGCCCACCACGGCCTGGTCGGTGGACCGTCCGAACGAGACCGCCCGGTCGGCCGGGCCCTGGGACAGCGAGTTGCGCAGGTGGAACGCGCTCCCGCGCCGCACGCCGACGGAGTCCCCGCCCCGGCCGTCCCAGTTCCCCACGACGGCCACGTCGATCGCCCGGCCGTAGGAGAAGGACGTGCCGGAGCCACCCCCGAGGGTGTCGGACAGGACGAAGGTCGTCACGCGCCGCACGCCCAGCGTGTCGTCGCCGTCGCCGTCCCAGTCACCCACGAGGACCTCGTCGGTGGCCCGGCCGTAGCGGACCGAGACCTCGGCCGCCCCGCCGTCCAGGTCGTTGCGCAGGAGGTAGAGGTTGCCCCGGCGTACGCCGATGGTGTCCTGCCCGTCGCCGTCCCAGTCGCCGACCACGACGTCGTCGGTCACGAGCCCGAACGTGAGCGACACCGCGGCGGCCCCACCGGTCAGGCCCGAGTCCAGGTGGTAGGCGTTGCCGCGCCGCACGCCGACCGAGGCCTGGCCGTCGCCGTCCCAGTCGCCCACGACGGGGACGTCGCCGGTGCTGCCGAACGCGACCTGCCGGGTGCTCGTGACGTCCCAGGTCGGCGCGAGGAAGAACCCCGAGGACGACGCCGCGGCGGCGTCGGGCGTCGCCGGGGCCGCGGCGCCGGCCGCCACCGTGGGGAGCGCGACGAGCACGACGCAGAGCGCGGCAACCCCCAGCCGGTCGGTGCGCCGGCGTCGCAGGCCGCCTGCTGCTCGAGAACTGGCTCGCACGTCGTGCCCCTCTCCGGAGTGTGCCGACACCCTACGGCGCGGCGGCGGTCCGGGGCGGGCTCCGCCGGACCTCAGGACAGGGCGGACACGCACTCCTGCGCCGTGCGTCGGGCGGCGTCGCGCAGGGCGGTGATGTCGGGGCCGGCGCCCAGCACCTCGCGGGAGGAGGCGGGCAGCACCTGGCTGCGGGCCGCGCCGAACACCTCGGCGAGCCCCGCGGCGGTGCCGCCCTGGGCGCCGAGGCCCGGGGCGAGGAGGGGCCCGGCGCACGAGGCGAGGTCGATGCCGAGACGCTGGGCCACCGGTCCGACCGTGGCACCGACGACGAGACCGACGGAGCCCAGAGAGCCTGCGGCACGGTCGTTCTCAGCCCGGACGTGCTCGACCATGGCCCCTGCCAGCGGCGTCCCGGCGGCGGTGGTGGCGTGCTGGACCTCGCCCCCCTCGGGGTTGGATGTCAGCCCGAGGACGAACACGCCGCGGCCGGTCAGGGCCGCCAGGTCGAGCAGCGGGCGCAGCGACCCGAAGCCCAGGTAGGGCGAGACCGTGACGGCGTCGCCGGCCAGGGTGGAGCCCTGGCCGGCGTAGGCGTCGGCGTAGGCCGCCATCGTGGAGCCGATGTCGCCACGCTTGGCGTCGACCACGGTGAGGGTGCCGGAGGTGCGCAGGTGGGCCAGCACCTGCTCGAGCACCGCGACGCCGCGCGAGCCGTGCCGCTCGAAGAACGCGGACTGCGGCTTCACCACGGCGACCGTGCCGGCCAGCGCCTCGACGCAGGTCATCGCGAACCGCTCGAGGCCGTCGTCGTCGTCGTCCAGGCCCCAGGCGTGCAGCAGGGACGGGTGCGGGTCGATGCCGACGCACAGGGGTCCGTGCTCGTCCATCGCGGCGCGCAGCCGGGTGCCGAAGGGGACGGGGCCTGACTCAGGACGTGGCACGGGTGCTCCCAGCGCTCATCGGGTTCCGGACGGTGTCCAGGACGGGGTCGGTGGTCACGGATGGGCGATGCCGACCACGTCGGCGACGCTGCGGAACCCTCTGGCGGACAGGGCTTCCCCGAGCTCGGCGGCAATGCGGGCGGGGGCGCCGGGGTCGTTGAAGACCACCGTGCCCACCTGGACCGCGCTCGCCCCTGCCGCCAGGAACTGCAGGGCGTCGAGGCCGGTGCGGATCCCGCCGATGCCGACGACCGGGGCCTGCGGCAGCGCGCCCGCGCGCATCGCGGCGGCCAGCTGCCAGACCACGCGGACGGCGACCGCCCGGATCGCCGGGCCCGACAGCCCGCCGGTGGTGCCGGCCAGCTGTGGACGCAGCGTGTCGGTGTCGACGACGAGCCCGAGCAGGGTGTTGATGGCGCTGAGCCCGTGCGCCCCCGCCTCCAGGCAGGCGCGGGCGATCGCGACGACGTCGGTGACGTCCGGGGAGAGCTTGGCCAGGACGGGGACGCCCGCCGGTGTGCGCTCCACCACGGCGGCCACGACGTCGCGCGACGCAGCGGGGTCGCAGGCGAACACCAGGCCACGGTTGGCGACGTTCGGGCAGGAGATGTTGACCTCGAGGGCCGCCACCCCGGGCTCGCCGGCCAGGCGGTCCGCCAGCTCTGCGTACTCCTGGACCGACCCGCCGGCGATCGAGACCACTGCGGTGGCGCCGTTCTCCCGCAACCACGGCAGGTCCTTGGCGCAGAAGTCCTCGATGCCCGGGCCCTGGAGCCCGATCGAGTTCAGCATCCCCGAGGGCGTCTCGGCCATCCGCGGCGTCGGGCGGCCCGAGCGCGGCTGCACCATGACCGACTTGGTCACCACCGCACCGAGCGCGGACACGTCCAGGAAGGGGGCGAGCTCACGGCCGGCCGCGGCGCACCCGGACGCTGTCATCACGGGGTTGGCGAGGCCCAGTGCGCCGACCGTCGTCGACATGTCGGTCACGTGGCGGCTCCGGTCGTCGGGGTGGCGGGCGCCGGCACCGCCGGGCTCACCGGCGCACCCAGGCAGTCGGCCGGGACAGCGGAACCGCTCGGCGAGATCGCGTCCCAGCGCAGCCGGTCGCCCGAGAAGACCGGACCCTCGACGCAGGACCGCGCCATCCGGGTGGTGCCGTCGTCCCCGCGCACGGGGAGCACGCAGGTCATGCAGACGCCGATGCCGCAGGCCATCGACTCCTCGACCGCCAGCTGGCTGGCCGCGCCGGCTGCTGCGGCCACCTCGTGCACCGCGCGCAGCATCCCCATCGGGCCGCACGCGTAGACGATCGACGTGCCGTGCTGCTCCATCAGCGCGGGCATCACGGTGGTCACCACCCCCCGCGTGCCGGCGGAGCCGTCGTCCGTCGTGACGACGAGGGAGTCGGCCGCCTCGGCCAGCTCGTCCTGGCCGAACAGGCGGCCCTCGTCGGCGGCACCGACGACGACGTCGACGCGGGACCCGTTCTCCTGCAGAGCCCTCGCGAGCCACGCCAGCGGCGCCGACCCGTAGCCACCCCCGACCAGGACGGAGGCCACCGGCTCGGTGGGAAGGACGAAGGGCCGGCCGAGGGGGCCGATGACGTCGATGCTCTCGCCCGCGCGGGTGGCGGCCAGGACGCGTGTTCCGGGCCCGTGCGCGGCGAGGACCACCTCGATCGTGCCGGCCGCCGCGTCGGCCCGGTGCAGCGAGAAGGCCCGGCGCAGCAGCAGGGCCGACTCGGTCCCACCGACGGCGCAGGCCACGAAGTGACCCGGTCGCGCGGTCGCGGCCACCCCGGGGGCGCGCAGCACGAGGTGCCGGTAGGCCCCCGACGGGTCGTTGCGCAGCACCTCGGCCCGCACCTGCACCGCGGTCACGAGCCCGGCTCCGGGTCGGTCGCCGGGATGAAGCCCCAGATGGCGTGCAGCGCGCGCGAGTGGTCCTGCAGCGACGTGACGGAGGGCAGCCCCTCCCCCGACATCGCCTCGATGCCCTGCACCGCAGCCGAGAGCTGTTGCACGGTGGTGATGATCGGCCGGTCCATCGCGGTCGTCGCGGCGCGGATCTCGTAGCCGTCGGCCCGGGCCGAGCGGCCGGAGGGCGTGTTCACCACCACGTCGACCTCGCCGTCCAGGATCCGCTGGACGATGGTCGGCTCGCCGTCCGGACCGGGGCCGGCGGAGTGCTTGCGCACCACGGTCGACGCGATGCCGTGGCGACGCAGCGTGTGCGCGGTGCCCTCGGTGGCCAGCACGTCGAACCCGAGGTCGACCAGCCGCTTGACCGGGAAGATCATGGCCCGCTTGTCGCGGTCCGAGACGGAGACGAACACCGTCCCGGACTGGGGAAGGCCGCCGTACGCCGCCTGCTGCGACTTGGCGAAGGCGCGGGGGAAGTCGACGTCGATGCCCATCACCTCACCGGTGGAGCGCATCTCGGGCCCGAGCACCGAGTCGACGACCTGGCCGTCCGGGGTGAGGAAGCGCTTGAACGGCAGCACCGCCTCCTTGACCGAGACCGGGGCCTCGGGCGGGAGGGTGCCGCCGTCGCCGACGGCGGGCAGCAACCCCTCGGCGCGCAGCTCGGCGATCGAGGAGCCGAGCATCACCCGGGCGCACGCCTTCGCCAGCGGGACGCCGGTGGCCTTGGACACGAACGGCACCGTGCGCGAGGCCCGGGGGTTCGCCTCCAGGACGTAGAGCACCCCTGCGGCCAGGGCGAACTGGATGTTGAGCAGGCCGCGCACGCCGACCCCGCGGGCGATCGCCTCGGTCTGCTCGCGCACCCGGGTGACCTCCGCGGTGCCGAGGGTGGCCGGCGGCAGGGCGCAGCCCGAGTCGCCGGAGTGGATGCCGGCCTCCTCGATGTGCTCCATCACGCCACCGAGGTACAGCTCGTGGCCGTCGTACAGCGCGTCGACGTCGATCTCGATGGCGTCGTCGAGGAACCGGTCGACCAGCACCGGGTTCTCGGGCGTGATCCGCACGCCGGACCCGGTGGCCCGGCCGAGGTAGGACGCCAGCGACTCCTCGTCGTAGACGATCTCCATGCCGCGGCCGCCGAGCACGTAGCTCGGCCGCACCAGCACCGGGTAGCCGATCCTGTCGGCGACGGCCTTGGCCTCCAGGAAGCTGGAGGCGGTGCCGTGCTTCGGCGAGATCAGGCCGGCCTCGGCCAGCACCCGCCCGAAGGCGCCGCGCTCCTCCGCGAGGTGGATCGCGGCCGGGCTGGTGCCGACGATCGGGACCCCGCAGGCCTCCAGCCGCGCGGCCAGTCCGAGGGGGGTCTGCCCGCCCAGCTGGACGATCACGCCGACGACCTCCCCGGAGCGCTGCTCCGCGTGCACGACCTCGAGGACGTCCTCGAGCGTGAGCGGCTCGAAGTAGAGCCGGTCCGAGGTGTCGTAGTCGGTGGAGACCGTCTCCGGGTTGCAGTTGACCATCACCGTCTCGTACCCGGACTCGCGCAGGGCGAACGCAGCGTGCACGCAGGAGTAGTCGAACTCCACGCCCTGGCCGATCCGGTTCGGGCCGGAGCCCAGGATGATCACCTTGCGGCGCTCGCTCGGCGTGACCTCGTCCTCCTCGTCGTAGGACGAGTAGTGGTACGGGGTGGCCGCCGCGAACTCCGCGGCGCAGGTGTCGACCGTCTTGAAGACCGGGCGGATGCCGAGCGCGTGCCGCACGCCGCGGACGACGTCCTCGGGCATCGACCGCAGGGCACCGACCTGCGCGTCGGAGAAACCGTGCCGCTTGGCCCGGCGCAGCACGGGGGCCGTCAGCTCGGGGGCCTCGGCCACCTCGTGCGCGACCTCCTCGATCAGCACCAGCTGGTCCAGGAACCACGGGTCGATGCCGGTGGCGTCGTGCACCTGCTCGATCGTGGCCCCGGCCCTCAGCGCCTGCTGGACGGTCGAGAGCCGGCCGTCGGTGGGGACGCGTGCGGTCTCGAGCAGCGCGTCGCGGTCGAGGTCCCCGGGGGCGCCGTCCCAGTGGAACAGCGCCTTCGGCGACTCCAGCGAGCGGAGCGCCTTCTGCAGCGCCTCGGTGAAGCTGCGACCGACGGCCATCGCCTCGCCGACCGACTTCATCGTCGTGGTGAGGGTGGCGTCAGCCGCCGGGAACTTCTCGAAGGCGAACCGCGGGACCTTGACCACGACGTAGTCGAGGGTCGGCTCGAACGAGGCCGGGGTCTCGCGGGTGATGTCGTTCGGGATCTCGTCGAGGGTGTAGCCGACCGCGAGCCGGGCGGCGATCTTCGCGATGGGGAAGCCGGTGGCCTTGGACGCCAGCGCGGAGGACCGCGAGACCCGCGGGTTCATCTCGATCACGATGATGCGGCCATCGACCGGGTTGACCGCGAACTGGATGTTGCAGCCGCCGGTGTCGACGCCCACCTCGCGGATCACGGCGATGCCGATGTCGCGCAGCCGCTGGAACTCCCTGTCGGTCAACGTCATCGAGGGCGCGACCGTGACCGAGTCGCCGGTGTGCACACCCATCGGGTCGAGGTTCTCGATCGAGCAGACCACGACGACGTTGTCGTTCCTGTCGCGCATCAGCTCGAGCTCGTACTCCTTCCAGCCGATGATGGACTCCTCGAGGAGCACCTCGGTCGTGGGGCTCGCGTGCAGCCCGGCGCCGGCCATCCGGCGCAGCTCCACGTCGTCGTGCGCGAACCCGGAGCCGAGACCGCCCATCGTGAAGGACGGCCGCACGACGACCGGGTACCCGAGATCGCCTGCGGCGACGAGCACCTCGTCCATCGTGTGGCAGATCGCCGAACGCGCCGACTCGGCGCCGCAGCGCTCGACCACGCCCTTGAACGCGTGCCGGTCCTCGGCGAGCTGGATGGCCTCGACGTTGGCGCCGATCAGCTCGACCCCGTACTTCTCCAGCACGCCGGACCCGTGCAGCGCGATGGCCGTGTTCAGCGCGGTCTGGCCACCGAGGGTGGGGAGCAGGGCGTCGGGACGCTCCTTGGCGATGATCGCCTCGACGACGTCCGGCGTGATCGGCTCCACGTAGGTGGCGTCCGCGAACTCGGGGTCGGTCATGATCGTGGCCGGGTTGGAGTTCACCAGCACCACGCGCAGGCCCTCCTCGCGCAGCACCCGGCAGGCCTGGGTCCCGGAGTAGTCGAACTCGCAGGCCTGGCCGATCACGATCGGGCCGGAGCCGATGACCAGGATGCTGCTGAGGTCATAGCGAAGGGGCATCAGGAACCCTCCCCCTCGCCGCGAGTGTGAGCTTCGCGCTGCGACGCTCCGGCGTGTCGCGCCCTGGACTCACACCCGACGGTCATGAGGTCGACGAACCGGTCGAAGAGGTAGGCGGCGTCGTGCGGACCGGCCGCGGCCTCCGGGTGGTACTGCACCGAGAACGCCGGGACGTCGAGGCACTCCAGGCCCTCGACGACGTCGTCGTTGAGGCACACGTGCGAGACCCGGGCCCGACCGTGGGGGGTGTCGAACGGCTCAGCGCCGGTGCCGGTGCCGGCCCCGGGCGCGCGAACCGCGAACCCGTGGTTGTGCGCGGTGACCTCGACCTTGCCGGTGGTGCGGTCCAGCACCGGTTGGTTGATCCCGCGGTGGCCGTAGGTGAGCTTGTACGTGTCGAGGCCGAGGGCGCGTCCGAGCAGCTGGTTGCCGAAGCAGATGCCGAAGAACGGGATCCGGCGCTCGAGCACCGCCCCGATGAGCCCCACCACGTCGTTCGCCGTGCCGGGGTCGCCGGGGCCGTTGGAGAAGAAGACGCCGTCGGGGGCGACGGCCAGGACGTCGTCGACCGTGGACGCCGCGGGCAGCACGTGCACCTCGATGCCGCGCTGCGCCATCAGCTCGGGGGTCATGCCCTTGATGCCGAGGTCGAGGGCGGCGACGGTGAGGCGCTTCTCCCCCACTGCCTCGACGACGTAGGCCCGCGGGGTGGAGACCTCGCCGGCCAGGTCCGCACCGGCCATGGACGGCGCGGCCCGCACCACCTCGAGCATCGCGGCGTCGGACGCCACGGCGTCACCGGAGAAGATCCCGGCCCGCATCGCCCCGCGCTCGCGCAGGTGTCGCGTCAGCGCCCGGGTGTCGACGTCGCTGATGCCGACGACGCCCTGCGCGGCCAGCTCGTCGGCGAGGCCGCGCCGTGAGCGCCAGCTCGACGCCCGGCGCGCGGGGTCGCGCACCACGTAGCCGGCGACCCAGATCCTCGCGGACTCGTCGTCCTCGTCGTTCCACCCCGTGTTCCCGATGTGGGGAGCCGTCATCACCACCACCTGGCGGTGGTACGAGGGGTCGGTGAGGGTCTCCTGGTAGCCGGTCATCGCGGTGCAGAACACCGCCTCCCCGACCGTCCGCCCGGACGCCCCGTAGGCCCGTCCCACGAAGGTCCGGCCGTCCTCCAGCACCAGCACGGCGTCAGCCACGCGCGTCCTCCTCGTCGCTCGTCTCGCACAGGTCTCGGACGGCCCTCTCGAGGGCGTCGCGGTCGTGGTCGTACCGGGTGCGCAGGGCGGTGTCGAGCTCGGCGTCCCCGAGGGTCCAGGTGAGCACCACGAGGCCGTCCTCGCGGACGAACTTGCCGGCGGCGCCGCGCTCGCGCCGCACCCAGGCAAGGTCCGGGGCCGGCACCCAGACGTCGGGCGCCGAGGTGCGACGCACCAGCACGCCGTCGGCGTGCACCGACACCTCGGCGGCCGAGCGGGTCCCGAGCCCGTGCACGACCACCCGGTCGAGCCAGTCGCCCGCGCGGGTGGTCGAGACGTAGACCGCCTCGATCGGGCCGAACGCGCTGGGTGACAACGGGTCCGGGACCCGGTGCAGCGCCCCGACGTCGGCCTGACGTCGTCCGCGGCGGCGCCAGCCCCACCACATCAGGCCCCAGATCACCGGGACGAGCAGCAGCAGGAGCAACCCGAGCTGGAGCTCGGTCACGGCTCGTCCCTCGCCGCGACCACGACCCTGTGCCCCGTCGTCCGCTCGCTGCGCTCGCTCATCGGGCCCCGGCCGACAGGCGCGTGTCGAGGACGGCCTCGGCCAGCGGCTCGCCGAGCCGGCCGTCGAGCACCGTGGGGTGCCCGTGCCAGAAGGTGGCCACCACCCGACCAGGGAGCTCGCGACCGCGGTACGGGCTGTTGCGCCCGCGGGTGGCCATCGTGCTGGGGTCGATCGTGCGGGTGGCGGCCGGGTCGACCAGCACCAGGTGGGCGGGCGCACCGGCGGTGAGCGGCGCGGCGTAGCCCTCGAGCCGGCCGATGCCCGCGGGGGTCGTGGACATCACCCGCGCGACGCCGGCCCAGTCGAGCAGGCCGGTGTCGACCATGGCGTGCTGGACGACCGACAGCGCGGTCTCCAGGCCGGTCATCCCCATCGCGGCGGCGGACCACTCGCAGTCCTTGTCCTCTACCGGGTGCGGCGCGTGGTCGGTGGCGACGACGTCGATCGTCCCGTCCGCCAAGGCCTCTCGCAGTGCCTGGACGTCCTGCTCGGTGCGCAGCGGCGGGTTCACCTTGAAGACCGGGTCGTACCCGCGGACGAGGTCGTGCGTCAGCAGCAGGTGGTGCGGGGTGACCTCGGCCGTGACGTCGACGCCGCGCGACTTGGCCCAGCGGATGATCTCGACCGAGCCCGCGGTGGAGACGTGGCAGACGTGCAGCCGCGAGCCGACGTGGTCGGCCAGCAGGACGTCGCGGGCGATGATCGCCTCCTCGGCGACGGCCGGCCAGCCTGCCAGCCCGAGCACCCCGCTGAGGGTGCCCTCGTGCATCTGCGCGCCGGCGGTGAGCCGCGGCTCCTGGGCGTGCTGGGCCACCACCCCGCCGATCGCCTTGACGTACTCCAGCGCGCGGCGCATCAGCACGGCGTCGTCGACGCAGTGGCCGTCGTCGCTGAACACCCGCACCCGGGCGGCGGAATCGGCCATCGCCCCGAGCTCGGCGAGCCGCTCGCCCGCGAGCCCGACGGAGACGGCCCCGACGGGACGGACGTCGCAGCGCCCTGCCCTGCGGCCGAGCCGCCAGGCCTGCTCGACGACGCCGGCGGTGTCGGCGACCGGATCGGTGTTGGCCATCGCGAACACCGCGGTGAACCCGCCGAGGGCCGCCGCGGCGGTTCCGGTCTCGACCGTCTCGGCGTCCTCGCGACCGGGTTCGCGCAGGTGGGCGTGCAGGTCGACGAGGCCCGGCAGGGCCACCAGGCCGGTGGCGTCGACCACGGCGGCCCCCTCGGCCACGAGGTCGGTGCCCACCTCGGCCACCACGCCGTCGCGCAGCAGCAGGTCGCTGGGCTCGCCGCCCAGCAGTCGCGCACCCCTCACCAGGTAGGTGGTCACAGGACTGCCTCCTCGGCGACGGCGTCCGGCTGGGCGCCGGACAGCAGCAGGTAGAGAGCGGCCATCCGGACGGCCACACCGTTGGAGACCTGCTCGACGATGGTGGAGCGCACGCCGTCGGCGGCCTCGGCGGTGATCTCGAGCCCGCGGTTCATCGGCCCGGGGTGCATGACGATCGCGTGCTCCGGCATCAGGTCCATCCGGCGGGTGTCGAGCCCGTAGCGGCGCGAGTACTCGCGGGCGGAGGGGAAGAAGCCGCCGCCCTGCGCGGTCATCCGCTCGCGCTGGACCCGCAGCATCATCACGGCGTCGACGCCGTCGCCGGTGGTGAGGGCGGCGTCGAGGTCGTACGAGGTGCGGCACGGCCAGCTCTCGATGCCGACCGGCAGCAGGGTGGGCGGGGCCACGACCGTGACCTCGGCGCCGAGGGTGTCGAGCAGGAGCACGTTCGAGCGGGCCACCCGGCTGTGCAGGACGTCGCCGACGATGGCCACCCTGGTGCCCTTGAGGTCGGCGCCCGTCGGGTCGGCCACCAGCCGGCGGCGCATCGTGAAGGCGTCCAGCAGGGCCTGGGTGGGGTGCTCGTGGGTGCCGTCGCCGGCGTTCAGCACGCTGCCGCGGGTCCAGCCCGAGTGCGCGAGCCGGTGCGGGGCGCCGGACGACGGGTGCCGCACGACCACGGCGTCGGCGCCCATCGCCTCGAGCGTGAGCGCGGTGTCCTTGAGGCTCTCGCCCTTGGAGACCGAGGAGCCCTTGGCGGAGAAGTTGATGACGTCGGCGGACAGACGCTTGGCCGCGGCCTCGAACGAGATCCGGGTGCGGGTCGAGTCCTCGAAGAAGAGGTTGACCACCGTGAGGCCGCGCAACGTCGGGAGCTTCTTGATCGCCCGCTGCTGGGTGGCGGCCATCTGCTCGGCGACGTCGAGCAGCTCGACGGCCTGGTCGCGGGTGAGGTCGGCGGCCGACAGCAGGTGCTTCACGCCGCACCACCCACGGTCGGACCGCCACGTTCGCCGGCGTCAGGATCGGTCGGGACCTGCTGTGCCGCAGCGCTGTTCGTGCGGTCCTCGATGACCACGCCGTCCTCCCCGTCGATCTCGGCCAGCATCACCGTCACCCGCTCCGCGGTGGACGTGGGCAGGTTCTTGCCGACGTGGTCGGCGCGGATGGGCAGCTCGCGGTGCCCCCGGTCGACCAGCACCGCCAGTCGCACGGCGCGAGGACGTCCGAGGTCGGACAGGGCGTCGAGGGCGGCGCGGATGGTGCGGCCGGAGTACAGCACGTCGTCGACCAGCACCACGACCTTGCCGTCGATGCCGCCCGGGGGCAGGTCGGTGGCCTCGATCGTGCGGGTGGGGTGCTGACGCAGGTCGTCGCGGTGCATCGTGACGTCGAGGGCGCCGGCCTGCAGGCCGCTGCCGGGCTCGACCTCCTCGACGACCGAGGCCAGGCGGTGGGCCAGGGGGACGCCCCGGGTGCGGATGCCCAGCAGGACCAGGTCGTCGGCACCCTTGTTGCGCTCGAGGATCTCGTGCGCGATGCGGGTCAGGACCCGGGAGATGTCGGCCGGTCCGAGGACCGTGCGCGGACGTGCGGACGCCATGGCGGCGACTCCTTCCCCGCCTCTCGGGACGGAGGTTGAAGGACTCGTGATCGCGGCGACACTACCCCAGCGCGGCACGCGGCCCGGAGCGGGTCCGCGAGATGGACCCGCGTGGCGCGCTTGACCTGTACGGTTACCGTGAGTGATCTTGTAGTGACGCCACGTGCAGAGAGCACCGGCGGCCGGGGACGACGAGCCAGGGGTGGACATGTCCGAGTACGCCAAGGCGCTGGGCGCCCAGCTGAGGTCGGTGCGCAGCACGTCGGGTCTGTCGCTGCAGGGGGTCGAGCAGCGGTCGTCCGGCCGCTGGAAGGCCGTCGTGGTCGGCTCCTACGAGCGCGGCGACCGCGCCATCACCGTGCAGCGACTGGCCGAGCTGGCCGAGTTCTACGAGGTGCCCGTCTCCTCGCTGCTGCCCGACACCTCCCCCAGCGAGGCCGCCTCCGCACCGCCGCGGCTGGTGCTCGACCTCGACCGGCTGTCCCAGGTCCCCGGCGAGACCGCCCAGCCGCTGGAGCGCTACGCGCAGACGATCCAGGAGCAGCGCGGCGAACACGGAGCGTCATCGCTGTCGATCCGCACCGAGGACCTGCGCACCCTGGCGGTGATCTACGACCTCAGCGCCGAGGCGCTGGTCGAGCAGCTGATCGGCTGGGGCGTCATCAACCCGGACGCCCGCCGCGCCGTCGCCACCGGCATCTGATCCCGTCCCCTCGCGCCAGCCCGTCGACGACTCGGGTCAGACGAGCAGCGTCGGCTTCATCTGCACGAGCCGGCCGAGCAGTCCGTTGACGAACGCCGGCGAGTCGTCGGTGCTGAGCGACTTCGCCAGCTCGACGGCCTCGTCGACCGCGACGGCATCGGGGACGTCGTCGCACCAGAGCAGCTCGAAGACGCCGATCCGCAGCACCTGACGGTCCACCGCCGGCATCCGGTCGATGGTCCAGCCCTGCGAGTAGGTGCTGAGCAGCTCGTCGATGCGCTCCCGGTTCGCCTGGACGCCCTCGACGATCGTGACGGCGTACTCGGGCACCGGGGGGTCGGCGGCGGGGAGCCGCTCGCGCAGCACGGCCACGGCGTCCGAGCCGCGCTGGTCGGCCTCGAACAGCACGTCCAGCGCCCGCTTGCGGGCCTTGCTGCGAGCTCCCACTAGTTCACGCGGCCCAGGTAGTCGCCGCTGCGGGTGTCGACCTTGACCCGGGTGCCGGCCTCGATGAACAGCGGGACGGCGATCTGGTGGCCGGTCTCGAGCGTGGCGGGCTTGGTGCCGCCGGTGGAGCGGTCGCCCTGCAGGCCCGGCTCGGTCTCGGCCACGGTCAGCTCGACCGACGGGGGGAGCTCGACACCGACGATCTCGTCGCCGTACATCAT
>JBBQSN010000041.1:0-23661 GCA_038213835.1 Actinomycetales bacterium | reverse complement strand
CCGCAGCTCGTCCTGCGCGGCCATCACCCGGTCGAGGTGCGCCAACACGCTCTCGGCGCCCTCGGCGCTCCCGCGCAGGTCGAGCTGCAGGCGCTGGACCGGCGGCATCGGTCGGGGACCCGGCGCAGCCGCCGGTGCCGGCTCGGGCACGACCTCGATCTCGGGGGATGTGACCGCGGTGACTCCGGCCGCGTTCGCGCCGATGAGCACGACGGCGCGGCTGCGGCGCAGCGCGACCGTGGTCTGCCCGTGCGAGGGGAATCCCGTCCGGCCGTCGACGACCACGCTGTCAGCGCCCTCGAACGACCAGGTGACGGTGACCGGGGTCCCCTCGGCGACCCGGACCTCGTTGACCTCGATGCGGTACGCGCGGGGACGCTCGAGGGGTGCGACCTGGACCGGCGCCGGGGCCGGCACGGGCGCGGGATCCGCCACAGGAGCGGGCTCGACCACAGGAGCGGGCTCGACGACCGGCGCGGGCGCGGGCGGCTCCGGGGTCGGTGCGGGTTCGGGGGACGGCTCCGGGGCGGGGGACGGCTCCGGGGCGGGGGAGGAGGCCCGCAGGGCCACGGTGATCTCCTCGCGCGCGGTCGCGAGGGCGGCGACCGGCCCGGTGCCCTGGAGGTCCTCGTCGGGCTCCTCGTGCTCGTCCGGCTCGGGCTCGCCCCCGCCGCGGTTCCAGTCACCGACCCCGGGCAGGACATCGATCCCGAGCACCTCGCGCATGGTCCGTGCTCCCTTGATCCGCAGCTGCGGCCCGTCGACGAGGTAGCGCACCAGGGCCACGAACAGCACGAACGCCGATGAGACGACGACCCCCGCGAGGACGAACGCCCAGGCCGACACCCAGGTGTCCAGGAGCAGGTGCAGGACGTACACCCCGGCCACCAGGACCAGCCACAGCCACGTCAGCGCGTCGTAGCGCAGCGGCTCGCGGAACAACGGGTGCACCCAGGATCCTTCGGCCGGTCGGGGACCCGACTTGAGCACGGGGGCCACCCGTCCGGGGGGATCGCGGGTCGTGCTCGCCGGCTGACGCTACAGGTGGGCACCCGGCGTGCCGAGACCTCGCGGATGGGGGATGAGCAGGTCGTCGCCGGGTGGCGCCTGCTCGCCCTCGTCGGTGCCGGTGTGCTCGTGGTGGCCCTGCCCGCCTGGACCCGGCTGAGCGGCGACACCCCTGTCGTCCTCCCGCCGGTGCCCGCCGACGCCCAGGACTCCCGCCTGCTGCCGCAGGTCGTCAGCGTCGTCAGCGGGGCGCACAGCTTCATCGCGACCCACCCGGACGGCTCGCCCGTCGTCCCCGACCCGTGCCGCCCGATGCACTGGACGATGAACACCCGCGGCATGCCCGAGGGCGGCCCGGAGCTGGTGCGCCAGGCGTTCCACCAGGTCCAGGCCGCGACCGGCCTCCTCCTCGTCGAGGACGCCGGCACCGACGAGCCCGTGGTCACCGACCGACCCAGCGTGCAGCCCGACCGGTACGGCGACCGCTGGGCGCCGGTCCTGGTCGCCGTGACCGACGACGCGACGATGGCGGCCCTGGGCGGGGACGTGGCCGCGGTCGCGCAGCCCACCACGATCGCGCCGTCCGGGCCGGACTCGGCCCGCGTGGTCAGCGGTCAGGTCGCCATCGACGCGGACTTCGTCGCCGACTCGGTGCGCAGCCCGTCCGGGCAGGCGCGGTTCCGGATGGTGATCCTGCACGAGGTCGGACACGTCGTGGGCCTGGACCACGTGGACGACCCGACCCAGGTGATGCACGGCCGCACCAGCTACCTCTACCTCGGCAGCGGCGACAAGGAGGGCCTGGCGCTCGCCGGCTCCGGTCGGTGCTTCACCGACACCTGAGAACCCCGAGCGACCGAGGTGCGCCGGCAGCCGCACCGGTTCCCGCGGTTGAGCCGTGACGGGACGGCCTCGCGCGCGTCGTCGCGACCCGTCAGGCACCATCGACGGGTGAGCACCCAGCCGTCGTCCGCGTCCTCCGCGTTCACGCCCGGGCTCGACGACCTCGACCGGCTGGTGGAGGTCCTCGGGGCCGGTGAGGTGGTCGCCCTCACCGGCGCGGGCATGAGCACGGAGGCACCGTCGTCCATCCCGGACTACCGGGGCCCCACAGGCGTCGCGCGCGGAGCGACGCCGATGACCTACCAGGAGCTGCTGGGCTCGCCCGAGGCGCAGCGCCGGTACTGGGCGCGCAGCTTCGCCGGCTGGCCGGTGATGCGCGACGCCGTCCCGAACGCCGGTCACGCCGGCCTCGCGCGGCTGCAGGGCCTCGGCGTGGTCGAGGCGGTCATCACCCAGAACGTGGACCGACTGCACCAGGCCGCCGGGAGCAGCGACGTCGTCGACCTGCACGGGACCCTGGACCGGGTGGTCTGCCTGGCCTGCCGCGACGTCTCGGCCCGCGACGTCCTGCAGGCACGCCTGGCCGATGCCAACCCGGAGTTCGACCCCGGGGTCCTCACCGGCTCGGACGGCGACACCGCCCAGGTCCGCCCCGACGGCGACGTCGAGCTGGTGGCGTCGATGGTGGAGTCCTTCCGCACCGTGCCGTGCCGCACCTGCGGCGAGGGCCCGCTCAAGCCGGACGTCGTCTTCTTCGGCGAGAACGTGCCCGCCGACCGGGTGGTGCACTGCTACGAGCTGGTCGACGCCGCTCGGGTGCTGCTCGTCCTCGGCTCCTCGCTGACGGTGATGTCTGGCTACCGGTTCGTCCGGCACGCGTCCAAGGCCGGTCGCGAGGTCGTGGTCGTCAACCAGGGCCCGACCCGAGGGGACGATCAGGCGACCGTCCGGCTCGACGCACCGCTCGGCGAGGTGCTCCGCGGTGCGGTCGAGCGACTCGGGGGCTGAGCCGGCCCCGGGTCGGCTACAGCGCGGCCTGCCCCCTGCCGACCTCCTTGACGTGACCTCGACCTGCGGCGTGCAGCCGAGACGGTGTCGCGCCCCGGCCCTGGCGGCGGTGGCCCTCCTCGTCCCGGTACTCGCCGGCTGCGTGCCCTCGGGCGCCGACGACCGGCCCGTCCCGCGGCCGTCCGTCGCGACGCAGACCTCGTCGGCGGCACCGACAGCCCCGACCTCATCGGTGGCACCGTCGGCTCCGACCGGCCTCTCGACCACACCGGCCACCCCGAGGGGGGCGGCAGCCGTCGCCCTGGCGTCCCTGGCGATCAAGGGGCGTGCCCCGCAGACGGGCTACGACCGGGAGCTGTTCGGGCAGCGGTGGGCCGACACCGACCGCAACGGCTGCGACACCCGCAACGACGTGCTGCGCCGCGATCTGTCGGACGTCGTGCTCGACCCGGCGACGAACGGCTGCGTGGTGCTCTCGGGCACGCTGGCCGACCCGTTCTCGGGGCGCTCGCTGGACTTCCAGCGAGGGCAGGACACCAGCCAGGCGGTGCAGATCGACCACGTCGTGGCGCTGTCGGACGCCTGGCAGAAGGGCGCCCAGCAGTGGTCGCCGGCCAGGCGGCTCGCGTTCGCCAACGACCCGCTGAACCTGCTCGCCGTCGACGGGCCCCTCAACCAGCAGAAGTCGGACGGCGACGCCGCCACCTGGCTGCCGCCGCAGTCGTCGTTCCGCTGCGCCTACGTCGCACGGCAGGTCGCGGTGAAGGCGAAGTACGGGGCGTGGGTCACCCAGGCCGAGCACGACGTGGTCGCCGGCCTGCTGGCCGGGTGCGCGGGCGAGCCGCTGCCCGGCAGCCACCTGCCGGTCGAGTCCGACCTCGGGACGGCTGCCGCGACCGAGACCGAGACCGAGACCTCGACCGCGCCGGCGCCGGCGCCGGTGCCGGGGGCGTCGCCGCCCGGCGACGGGTGCGACCCGGCCTACCCGGGTGCGTGCATCCCGTCTCCGGCCGCGGCGGGCGGGGACCTCGACTGCGGCGACGTGCCCGACCGCCGGTTCGCGGTCCTGGCCCCGGACCCGCACCGGTTCGACGGGGACGGCAACGGGGTGGGCTGCGAGTCGGACTGAGCCCGGGCTGGGAGCCTGGTCCGGTGACCACGCCCCGCTTCGTCCTGTTCCCCGGACGCCACCACCTGCTCACCCGCACCCAGGCGCGCTACCTGCGCACGGTCCTGGACGGGGGCACCCGTGACACGGCGGGGGAGCCGGTCGTGCCGGTGCCCGACGCCCAGGTGGTCTGGGCGGTCACGAGCGCCAACCACCAGAACACCCGCCGCAACCCGGTGCCGTCCGCACGCCGGGAGGCGGCGATCGAGCGGTTCTCGCTGCTGGAGGACGTCCCCTCGCTGGTCGTCCCGGTGGTCGACGCCCGCCCGACGCCGCGATTCGCGCACGTGACGCTCACTGCGGTCGAGGTGGCCACCGCCGGTCGGGTGCTGCTCAGACCGGACAACTGCGTCGTCGCCTGCTCGACCCCGTTCGTCGCGGCGCTGTACGCCGACCTCGGCTTCTCGGTCGTCACGGTCGAGCAGGACCGAGCGGTCCTGCCCGAGGAGCCGGTCCGTCCCTGGGACGTCCTGGAGCTCCTGGTCGCCGGGGACGAGTCGTGGCGCGAGCTCGCGCACCCGGCCAGCGTCTCGGTGTTCGACCGCTACGCGCTCGACGAGCACGTCCGCACCGTGACCTCCGACCCGGTCGTGGGCGACGAGGGCACGCTCACCGACACCCGTGAGTACGCCTCGTACCAGCGCAGCTTCGAGGACAGCAGCGGCCGCAAGTGGGAACAGGTCGGGCCGTATGTCCGTCCCGGGCGGATCGTCGACATCGGTTGTGCCAGCGGTGGTCTGCTCGTCGAGGCCGGCAAGGACGAGCGGCTGCACGAGAGCGACCTCATCGGCGTGGAGGTGGCACGCCACCTGTTCGCGGAGGCGCTGCATCGGCAGGAGCAGAAGGGCTTCCCGAACCCCAGCACCTGGGTCTACCAGCGCAACATCCTCGCCGACGGACCGGCGGTGTTCCCCGCCCGGAGCATCGACACCACCCTGACGGTGGCCCTGACCCACGAGATCTCGTCCTACGGCGCAGGCGTCCCGGACCTCGAGAGGCTGGCACGCAGGATCCACGAGCACACCGTCCCGGGCGGGGTGTGGGTGAACTCCGACGTCGCCGGCCCGGCCGACCCCCGGCGCCGGGTGCTCCTGCGGCTCGTGACCTCCGACGGGGAGAACCCGACGGCGGTGCGCACCGACCTGGCCGACCTGACCGCGGGGCAGGCGCACGACCACGTCGGCCGGCTCTCGACGAGGGCCCGGCTGGACCAGTTCGTCCACGACTTCGGGCTGCACGCGGCGCCCGGCTACGCCGTCGAGCAGGTCTCGGACGACCCGGTGGCCGGCACGTCAACGGTCGCGTGCGACCTGGCGCAGGCGATGGAGTTCCTCACGCGCAAGGACTACTCCGACAACTGGGTCAGCGAGTGCCACGAGCGGTTCACCGACATGAACCTGGACGCCTGGCGCGCCCTGCTCAGCGAGGTGGGCTTCGAGGTCGACCCGGCCACCCATGCCTGGCGCAACGACTGGATCGTCGAGCACCGGATCTCGCCCGTCGCCGCCCTGGCGGACCTCGACGGCACGCCCCTGCTCTGGCCCGACACCCACGTGCTGGTCGTCGCCCGTCGTCCCGCGGTCGATGGGTGACGTCGGCATTCCCCCAGGTGGGTGAGAGCAACGTCACGGGGTGAAGTCGCGGCTGCGGACCGCCCGGTGCGCGCGGGTCGGCGAGAATAGGTCACATCGACCAGACAGTGACGCAGAGAGGCAGAGCTGACCACATGAGCGCGACCGAGCCCCGCACCGACGACAACCGCACCGAGGTGCGCCTCGAGGTCGAGGTCAGCTCCGTCGCGAACCCGCGCCGGGTGCGCTGGAGCTCGCTGCCCGAGGCCTGAGCCCTCGACCGTCCGCGGTCCCCGCTCAGGGAGCACCTGCGCACCTCGTGGCCAGCTCGACCAGGTCGTCCGCCCGCAGACCCGGCCAGCCGTGCACCGCCTCCCGCCACTCGTGCGGGACCGCACCGGCTCCGTGGCGGGCACCGAGCAGCCCCCCGGCGATCGCCGCCACGGTGTCGGTGTCGTCCCCGGCCAGCACCGCCGCCTGCAGCCCGTCCTCGAACGGTCGGTCCGACCCGGCCGAGCCACTCACGGCGGCCCACGCCGCCTGGAGCGCCGTGACGGTGAAACCGTTGGGGTTGAACCGCTCCGGAACAGCTCCACCGGCCGCGGTGATGGTCTCGGACCAGCGCTGCCGCCGTTCCTGCGGCACCAGGTCGAGGCCGCCGGCGAGGTCGAGACGATCCTCGACGACCGCCGTGCGCACCGCCTCGCACCACAGCACGCAGCTGTCCCCGGCCAGCGGATCGGTGTGGGTGAGCTCGGCCACCGCGCGAGCGGCCGCAGCCGTTCGGCGCCGGTCGCCCCGCGCCACCAGACCCACCACCGCCGTCCGCATCAGAGCACCGTTGCCGGCGCTGCGCCCGGTCTGCGCGTGCACCTCCGCGGCCGCGGACCGCAGCCGGTGCGCGGCGCCCCCTGCACGGGTCGTCGCGGCGAGCAGCACCGCGCGGGTCTGCACGCCCACGTCGGTCGCGCCCTCGTGCAGCCACTGCTCGAAGCCGGCGGCCACCTCGTCCAGCGCCTCCTCGGTGCCCAGGTCGGCGCCCGTCGCAGCGACTCGCGCCACCACCACCGCCATCTGGGTGTCGTCGCTCCACTCGCCCGGCGCGTACGGTCCGAGCCCGCCTCCGACCATCCGGGCCGGACCGACCGGTGCGGCCGCGAACTCGTACGGGACACCGAGCGCGTCCCCGCAGGCCTGCCCCAGCAGCACGCCCGCGACCCGGTCCTGGTACGTCGTCATCGCTCCCCCTCGTTATGTCGAGATGACGATAACGTGGGTCACTCGCCATTTGTCAAGCCGACGATTACAGTGGCGGTCATGGCTGTGCGCTACGACCCCTCCGAGTTCCCGCCGTTCGCCGTCACCGTCGACCTGGTCGTCCTGACCATCCGGGACGAGACGCCTGACGAGCTCTCGGTGCTGCTGGTCGACCGGGGGAGCACGCCGCACAAGGGCCGTGCGGCACTGCCGGGCGGGTTCACGCACGTCGACGAGGGCCTCGAGGCGGCCGCCTACCGCGAGCTCGAGGAGGAGGCCGGTCTGCAGCGACGCGAGGTGCACCTCGAGCAGCTGCGCACGTACGGCGCGCCCCGGCGCGACCCCCGGATGCGGGTGGTGAGCGTCGCCTGGCTCGCACTGGGTGCCTCGCTGCCCGAGCCGACCGCGGGCTCGGACGCTGCGGCAGCCCGGTGGGTCCCGCTCTCGGCAGCGCTCGAGGACCGGTTGGCCTTCGACCACGCCACCATTCTCGCCGATGGCGTCGAGCGAGCCCGCGCCAAGCTCGAGTACTCAGATCTGGCAACGGCTTTCGTCGGGGATACCTTCACGGTCGCAGATCTGCGCAAGGTCTACGAGACCGTCTGGGGGACCACCCTCGACCCCGGCAACTTCCACCGCAAGGTCACCGGCGTCCCGGGCTTCCTCGAGGCGACGGGCAGCCAGACCGAGGGTGCGCGCGGCCGTCCGGCCGTGCTCTACCGGCCGGGCACGACGACCACGCTCAACCCGCCGGTGATGCGCCCAACGCCCTAGCTCGCACCCTCAGAGGGTCGAGCCGCCGTCGACGTACAGGGTCTGTCCCGTGACGAACGAGGCGCTCTCGCTGGCCAGGAACGCGATCGCGTTCGCGATGTCCTCGGGGTGCCCCACCCGGCGCACAGGGGTCCGCTCGGCGGCGGCGGCCTGGTAGGCCTCCGGCTCCATGCCGATCCGCCTCGCGGTGGCGTCGGTCATGGCCGTGACGATGAAGCCGGGAGCGACGGCGTTGACCGTGACGCCGAACGGCCCGAGCTCGATCGCCAGCGTGCGGGTGAATCCCTGCAGGCCCATCTTGGCCGCCGAGTAGTTCGCCTGGCCGCGGTTCCCCAGGGCCGAGACGGACGAGAGGTTGATGATGCGTCCCCACTTCTGCGGGACGAAGTGCGCCTGAACGGCTTTCGACACCAGGTAGGCGCCGCGCAGGTGCACCGCCATCACGGTGTCCCAGTCGTCCTCGGTCAGCTTGAACAGCAGGTTGTCGCGGGTGACGCCCGCGTTGTTCACCGCGACGTGGATGCCGCCCAGCTCGGCCACGGTGCGCTCGACCGCCGCCTGGACGGACCCGCCGTCGGTGACGTCGCAGCCGATGCCGACGGCCTTCGCGGGGCTCGACGAGAGCTCCTGGGCCACGGCTGCCGCCGCCGACTCGTCGAGGTCGAGCACCGCGACGCTCGCACCCTCGGCCGAGAGCCTGCGGGCCGTGGCGCTGCCGATGCCCCCGGCCCCGCCCGTCACGAGTGCGACCTTGCCGGCCAGGTCAGCCATCTCAACGTCCTCCGTCCGTCCGTCGGTGGGTCTCCAGCTGGGAACCTACCCGGACGACGAGGGGCCTCAGCCCGGGACGGGTGAGCGCAGCACCACGACGCCGGCGATCCGGCCGAGCTCGGCCAGCCGGAAGGTCTCGGCCAGGTGGAAGGCCGGGCCGTCCTCCCGGACCACGAGCAGGCCCAGGCCGTCGTCGCTGCCGATCGGCACCAGCGCCGACCCCACGGCGTTCCGCCCGTCCGAGAGCCTCACGCGGGGCGACCCCACACGCAGCGGCAGGCCGCCCTCCAGGCCGGGCAGGCGCGCCGGCGCGCGGATGCCGGCCAGCTCCATCGTGTCGACGACGTCGAGCGCGCCCTCGGACGCCTCGCCGCCGCCCGAGAGGATCGCGGCCCAGTCGGCGCCGATCGCGGCCGGTGCGCCGTCGACCAGGGTGTGCAGGGCGCGCCCGGGCTGGGCGACCATCCGCGCCGCCAGCTCGAGCTCGGCGTGGCCGGTGACCGGGGGAGGCGACTGCAGCACGCCGTCGACACTCACGCCGGGCGTGCCCTGCAGGGCCAGACGCACAAGGTCGAGGTGGGCGGAGTCGTGCACGCTGACGTGGACGTCGTCGACCGCACGACCGTTCTCGGCGCTGAGCACCTCGACCTGCACGACGTCGGCCCCGGCCGCGCCGATCGACGAGGCGACCAGCCCGAGCGTCCCGGGCCGGTCGGGGACGGTGAGCCTGATCCGGACGAGCACGGTGCCTCCTCGGGCCTCCTCGGAACCTGCACCCCTCGGTGCCTGTCGATGATGACGTCCGCATGTTGCCGTGGTGTGTCCGCGCCGAGTCGCCCGCGTCACGTCCCCGCCCGTCGGGCGGATCAGGCGGGGTGCAGCCCGGGGGCGCCGGCCGGCGTCACGAACCGGGCCCTGGTGGTGAGGGGGGCACCGGGGCGCTGCACGTACGGCAGCACCTTGAACTCGGACTGCATCTCGGTGTCGGTGAGGCGCAGCTGCACGTAGCCGCGCTGGCTGTTGACGAGCTTGATGTGCGGGTTCTCGACGAGCTGCGCGGCGGTGGCCGGGTCCATGTCGATGCCGTCGCCGCCGGTGGAGATCGACGTCGTCACCAGCTCCACGCCGACCGTGGCCGAGGCCGGGTCGTCGAAGTCGGACTTGATCTCGGCCGCGTAGTGGCGGTGCACGTCGCCGGTCAGCACCACGGGGTTCTCCACCCCGCGGTCGGCCATGCCGGTGAGGATCCGCTCGCGCGAGGCCGTGTAGCCGTCCCAGCCGTCCATCGAGAAGGTCTGCACCGCACCGGCGGCGAAGTCGCGCTGCGAGAAGAAGACCTGCTGCCCGAGAAGCTGCCACCGGGCCTGCGACCGCGCGAGTCCGTCGAGCAGCCAATCCTCCTGGGCGTCTCCGGTGATGGTGCGCGAGGGGTCGAGCGCATCGGCGCACCCGGTCCGCGCGCCGTCGCCACACGCCTGGTCGTCGCGGTACTGGCGGGTGTCGAGCACGTGCAGGCTCGCGATGGCCCCCCACTCGACCCGGCGGTACATCTGCATGTCGATGCCCACGGGGACCGAGCTGCGCCGCAGCGGCATGTTCTCGTAGAAGGCACGGAACGCGTTGGCGCGACGCTCGAGGAAGTAGGGCTGGATGTTCTCCGGCACCTCGTCGGCCCAGTTGTTGTCGACCTCGTGGTCGTCCCAGGTGACGACCCACGGTGACGCAGCGTGCGCGGCCTGCAGGTCGGCGTCGGACTTGTACTGCGCGTGCCGCTGCCGGTAGCCGGCCAGGGTCTCGGTCTCGGGCCCACGGTGGTCGCGGACGTTGCCACCGGGCGCCACATAGCTGCCCGCCCGGTACTCGTACTGGTAGTCGCCGAGGTGCACGACGAGGTCGGGCTGCTGCTCGGCCATCCGCCGGTACGCGGTGAAGAAGCCGTGCTCGTACTGCGCGCAGCTCGCAGCGGCGAGGACGAGAGGCGTCGTGGACCCGGGGGCCGGCGTGGTCAGGGTCCGGCCGACCGGGCTGATCTCGCCCGCGGCCCGGAAGCGGTACCAGTACTCGCGTCCGGGACGCAGGCCGTTCACCTCGACGTGGACGCTGTGCGCGTTCTTGCGCCGTGCCGTCACCGAGCCCGACCTGGCGATCCGCGCGAACCCGGGGTCCTCGGCCAGCTGCCAGCTCATCGCGATGTCGCGCGTCGGCATCGCGCCGAGGCCGTCCTCGGCGATCGGGTCGCGGGCCAGCCGGGTCCACAGCACGACCCCGCGGGGCGTCGGGTCCCCGCTCGCGACCCCGAGCGCGAAGACCGGCCCGAGCCGGCCCCGGTTCGCGGCCAGCGCCGGCTGCACGAGCGCAGGCGCGGCGACGGCGGCGAGCGTGCCGGCACCGCCGACCAGGAGGGTGCGGCGGGCCAGGGTTCGTGGGGGCTGACCGGACAGGGCGGGCGCGGTGACTGAGGAGGTCATGCCAGGAGCCTGCCGACCCACGGCGCTGAATGGGACCAACCAGGACGGACCGGTCGGTGAACGCTCGGCGAACTCAGCGGCCGGAGCCGCAGGGAAGGTCAGCCACGTGCACCGACAGCAAGGTGACCGTCCATCGCGAACCGGGCGTGGCTCACCCGGCGACGGCGAGCACCAGCGGGAGCACCGGGCCGGAGCCCGCGCGCCGCAGCGCCCGGACGGCGACCGTGAGCGTCCAGCGGGAGTCGGCGAGGTCGTCGACCAGGAGCACCGGGGCGCCGTCCAGCCCGGCCAGGGTGGCTCGCAGCTCCTCGCCGACCTCCAGGCGGTCCCAGACACCGGCGAGGCGGTACGCGCTGTTGCCACCGTGCTCGCCCTGCGGACCCGGCCCGACCGGCTCGACCGCGCCCAGGTACGGCAGCCGCCCGACCTGCGCTATCCGCTCACCGGTGGAGGTGACCAGCCGCGGTCGCTGCCGCGAGGAGATCGTGACGACGCCCGCGGGTCGGGTCTGCCAGCCCCAGTCGTGCAGCACCTGGACGCACGCCTGCAGCAGCACGTCCCCGAGCGGGTTGTCCGGCGAGCGGTCGTCGAGCACCTGGCGCAGCACCGGCCCCCACCCGAGGTCGGTGAGCCGGGCGACCGCGCGGCCGGGTTCGGCCTGCTCGTCCGGGGGGATCCTGCCCTTGACCGGCACGCCCAGCCGGTCCATACCGGTGGGCCACAGCCTGCGGGGGTCGACGACCACGCCGGGGCGGTGCAGCGCGGCATCGGCCCTCGTGCGGGCCTGCTCCGGCACCTCGGCAGGGAACCAGGCACCGGCGCAGAGGTCGCACCGACCGCACGGGGCCGCCGTCGGGTCGTCGAGCGAGTGCTGCAGGAACGCCATCCGGCACGAGGGCGGCTCGAGCCGCTGGTAGGCGAGCATGGCGTCCTGCTCGTCCTCGCGGGCCTGGGCCACGCGGGTGTAGCGGTCCTCGTCGTAGCTCCACGGCTTCCCGGTGGACGTCCATCCGCTGCCCTCGCGACGGACCGCGCCGTCGACCGCGAGCACCTTGAGGAGCAGCTCGAGTCGGCTCTTGCGGACGTTCGCGGCCGTCTCCAGCACGGTGGTGGACAACGGCTTCGGGCTGGCGCCCAGGGCGTCGAGCACTGCCTCCGCGTCCTCCTGGCGTGGCATGGAGGAGGTGGCGAACCAGGCCCAGATCGGCCGGTCCTCCGGTCCGGGCAGCAGCAGGACATCGGCCCGTTCCAGCGCACGACCGGCGCGACCCACCTGCTGGTAGTAGCTGACCGGCGACGACGGCGAACCGAGGTGCACGACGAACCCGAGGTCGGGCTTGTCGAAGCCCATCCCGAGCGCGGAGGTGGCCACGAGCGCCTTGATCTCGTTGCGGCGCAGCGCCTCCTCCGCCTCGCGGCGCTCGGCGTCGTCGGTGCGGCCGGAGTACGCCAGCACCGGGTGCCCGGACGCGCGCAGCACCTCCGCGGTCTCCTGCGCGGCGGCGACGGTCAGGGCGTAGACGATGCCGCTGCCGGGCAGGGTGTCGAGGTGGGCGTCGAGCCAGGCCACCCGGGACGCGGCGTCCGGCAGGGCCAGCACGCCGAGCCGGAGCGACGTGCGGGCCAACGGACCGCGGACCGTCGTGACCGGGACGGGCGCGCCGCCGGGACCCGCCGTCAGCTGCGCCTCGACGTCCTCGACGACGCGGGTGTTGGCGGTCGCCGTGGTGGCCAGCACCGGTGTGCCGGAGGGCAGCTCGCCGAGCAGCTCGCGGATGCGGCGGTAGTCGGGACGGAAGTCGTGCCCCCAGTCGGAGATGCAGTGCGCCTCGTCGACCACGAGCATGCCGCAGCCGCCCACGAGGTCGGGGAGCACCTCGTCGCGGAACCGCGGGTTGGTGAGCCGCTCCGGGGAGATGAGCAGGACGTCGACCTCGCCGGCCCGGACGCGCGCCGTGACCTCGCCCCACTCGGTGGCGTTCGCCGAGCTGACCTGGTCGGCGCGCACGCCCGCGCGGGCGGCGGCGCCCACCTGGTCGCGCATCAGGGCGAGCAGCGGGGAGACCAGCAGGGTGGGGCCGGCGCCCTGCTCGCGCAGCAGGGCGGTGGCGACGAAGTACACAGCAGACTTGCCCCACCCGGTGCGCTGGACGACCAGGGCCCGCTCGCGCCGTGCCACCAGCGCCTCGACCGCCTCCCACTGGCCTTCGCGGAACGCTGCGTCCTCCCGGCCGGTCAGCGCGCGCAGGATCTCGTCGGCGCGGGCCCGCAGGTCGGTGGTCCGGCTGTCCGTGGTCGGGCTGTCGGCTGGCGTGCTCGTCGGGTGGCTCACCTTCCCCACGCTAGAGGTCGGGTCGGGTCGTCCCCGGGGTCAGCCCTCGACGCCGTCTGCGAGCAGACCGCAGACGAAAGAGCGCCGCAGGGACGACCACGATCAGCGGCACGATCAGCGGGACGGACGCACCGGCGGTGAACCGCTGCCACTCGTTGCCGCGGGTGCCGGCCGGCCTCCGACCCCGACGGGTGCCGCTCGGGAGATGTCGGCAGGATGGGCCGGTGACCACCTCGCGACCCGACGACGCCCCGACCACCTCCGCCGAGAGCACCGGTGCGGCCGACCCGGACCCGGCGACCCCGCGCGCCCTGGCCGACCGGTACGTGCACGCGATGGCCGACCTGGACACGATGGTCGCGACCGGGCTCGGCCTGCGGCCGCACGACGACCGCGTGCCGGACCTGTCACCCGAGGGCCAGCAGGCCCGCGACGACCTCGCCTCGTCCGTGCTGCACGAGCTCGACTCGATCGAGGCCGCCGCCGGGCCGGACGGGCTGGACGCCGCCGAGCGCCGCTGCGCCCGGTTGCTGCGCGAGCGGCTCGGGGTCGGGCTGGCGTCGTCCGAGGCCGGCGAGAACCTGCGCACGATCCGCAACATCTTCGGCCCGGCCCAGGCGGTGCGGCAGCTCTTCACGATGATGCCGATGGCCACGGACGAGGACTGGGGCGCCGTCGCGCGCCGGATGGCCCGGGTGCCGGAGGCCTACGCCTCGCACACCCGCAGCCTCGAGCTCGGCCGCACCCAGGGGCTGTTCGCGGCGCCGCTGCAGGTGCAGACGCTGGTGGGCCAGCTGGACGAGTGGGTGGCCGGAGACCGTACCTGGTTCCACGGGCTGGGCGAGGGCGGCCCGGACTCGTTGCGGACCGAGCTCGACGCCGCGGCCGACGCGGCGGCCACCGGGGTGGCGCAGCTGCGCGCCTACCTCGCCGAGACCTACCTGCCCGCCGCTGCCGGGACCCCCGACGCCGTCGGCCGCGAGCGGTACGTGCTGGGTGCCCGGCAGATGGCGGGCACCGACCTCGACCCCGAGGAGGCCTACGCCTGGGGATGGTCGGAGTACAAGCGGCTCGATGCCCTGATGCGCGAGGCCGCCGAGGAGGTGCTGCCCGGCTCCACCCCGCTGGAGGCGATGCATCACCTCGACACCCACGGCGAAGCGGTCGAGGGCGTCGAGCAGGTGCGCGAGTGGCTGCAGCAGATGATGGACACCGCGATCACCGACCTGCACGGCACGCACTTCGACATCGCCGAGCCGATCCGGACGGTGGAGGCGATGATCGCGCCCCCCGGCTCCGCCGCGGCGCCCTACTACTCGCGTCCCTCCATCGACTTCTCGCGGCCGGGCCGCACCTGGCTGCCGACGCTGGGCCGCGAGCGGTTCCCGGTCTGGGACCTGGTGAGCACCTGGTACCACGAGGGCGTCCCGGGTCACCACCTCCAGCTGGCGCAGTGGGTGCACGTGGCCCCCCAGCTGTCGCTCTACCAGACGTCCCTCGGCTCCTCGAGCGGTGCGACCGAGGGCTGGGCGCTGTACGCGGAGCGGCTGATGGACGAGCTCGGCTACCTCGACACCCCCGCGCGGATGGGTTACCTCGACGCCCAGATGATGCGGGCGGTGCGGGTCGTCATCGACATCGGGATGCACCTCGGACTCACCGTCCCGGACGACTCACCGGTCGATCCCGGCCAGCCCTGGACTCCCGAGCGCGCGCGCGCGTTCTTCGGGGCGCACTCGGGCCGGTCGAGCGACTTCCTCGACAGCGAGATCACCCGCTACCTGGGTTGGCCCGGCCAGGCGATCTCGTACAAGCTCGGCGAGCGGGCCTGGCTGGCGGGCCGGGACGCCGCGCAGCAGGCGCACGAGGCCCGCGGCGAGACCTTCGACCTCAAGGCCTGGCACATGGCCGCGCTGTCGATGGGCGCCCTGGGTCTGGACGACCTGGTCGAGGAGCTCGGCGCGCTCTGACCTGCACGGCCCGTCAGCACCTCACCTGCGCTCAGCTGGTCGAGGTGCTGACAGGGACAGGTCACATCCGCTGGTAGCGGGCCCGGGCGAACAGGTAGACGCCGAACGCGGCGATCCCCAGGCCCATCAGGACGAGCAGGTACGGACCGAAGGGCTGCTCGCCGATCGTGCGGAAGGCACCGTCGAGACCGGTCGCCTCCGAGGCGTCGGCCTGGAGCGCGGCGAACACGAAGATGCCGCCGAGCACGACGATCGCGATGCCCTTGGCGATGTAGCCAGCCATGCCGAGATAGCGGATGGCGGTGCCGATCTCGTGGCTGCCGCTCGTCCCGGTCAGGTCCTCGAGGAACTTCTTGGTCGCGCCCTTGTAGACGAGGTAGCCGCCGACGCCGATCACCACCAGGCCGGCGACGCCGACGAGCAGCCGTCCCGGTCCGCTCTGCACCAGGGTCGCGGTGACGTCCTGGCTCTGGTCGGCCTGAGAGGCGCCCTGGCCCTGGGTGAACCGGAACGCCGTCAGCGCCAGGCCCAGGTACAGCACCGCCTTGGCCGCCGACTTGACCCGGTCGGCCGCCTGGCTGGCGTCATCCCGGTGGAAGCCGCCGGTCCCCACGCCCGACACCGCGTTGATCGCCTGCCAGATCCCGAGAGCGGCGAAGGCCACGACGGAGACCCAGAGGGCGAACCCGCCGAACGAGGTCGACGCGAGGTCGGAGAGCGCCCCGGACTGCGAGGCCTCGTCCCCGGAGGACCCACCCAGGGCCAGCTGGCCGATGATCACGCCCAGGAGGACGTGCAGCACGCCGTCGACGACGTAGCCGGCGCGCGCCAGCCGTTCGAGCCACTCGCTGTTGCCCGCGGCGCGGACGGTGCGTCCCGCATCGGCGGCGGACGGTGTCGGAGTCATGGTCGAGCCCCACCCCTTCGTCGTGGCCACGTCCGGGTGCCGGACGTGGTGCAGCAGGACGCCCCGACGCCTCGCTCCGGTGGCACAGCATGGAGCACCGGGAGCCGCGGTGCACGCCGGCGGCCCCCGCCCGGCGCGTCGGGAGCCGGTCTCAGTCGCGTAGCGGACGGGCTCCCGCGACCATGTCGGTGAGCCGCCGGCCGTGCACCACGCGCAGGCTGAGGCCTGAGCGCTGGAGCCGGCGCTGCATCGCCGTGTGGGGGAGCGGTGCGTCGCTGCCGACCAGGACGGCGTTGGCGTAGCGCCGGCCCCGCAGCACGGCGGTCTCGGCCACGACCGCGACGTGCGCGAAGACCGTTGCCACCGTCGCGATCTCGGCCCGCAGTGTTCCGAGGGGCGGCCGGTCGGCCACGTTGACGAGGTAGAGGCCGCCGGGTGACAGGACCCGCCGGACGTCCTGCGCCATCTCCACCGTGCAGAGGTGGTGCGGTGTGGCGTCGCCGGCGAAGACGTCGCGTACGACGGCCTCGGCCGAGGCGTCCCGCCGCGCGGCGACACCTGCCCGGGCGTCGACGGCCTGGATCCGCAGGCTCGGCGACCGGGGCAGGTCGAACCAGGTGCGCACCAGGGCGGTGAGGGCGCCGTCCAGCTCGAGCACCACCTGCTGCGACCCGGGACGCGTCGCCTCCAGGGCCCATGGGAGAGCGCAACCGGCCCCACCGAGGTGCAGCACCCGCAGCGGCGCCGGCGCCGGCACGACGGCGTCCAGGACGTCCGAGATCTGCTGCAGGTACTCGAAGTCCAGCCGGGCGGGGTCCTCGGGCCGCAACGAGGACGACGGCACCCCGTTGACGAGCAGCGTCCACAGGCCGGGGTCGTCGGTGTGCTGCACCAGCGTGGCGGTGCCGGTGTCGACCGGGTGGGCCCCAGCGACCGGAGCCGCACCGGATGGTCCGCGCGCGGTCGGGCGCCGCGACCGCGCCACCTCAGGGCTCGCCGGGCGCGGTGCCGACTGCGGTGCCGGGTGAGGTGCCGGCCGCCTCGCGCTGCTCGCCGACCCACTCGTCGATCCGGGTCCACCAGGCGTAGAGCCACTGCGTGCGCTCGGCCTCGCCCACCGGGATCTCGTCGGCCGGGACGAGCCACCACCGCATCCGGATCGTGGTGTCGACGGGCAGCGCCCGCCACATGTCGCCGACGGTCACCACGTGGTCGAGCCCGCTGTGGGCCACCCAGAGCACGTCGGCGGACGGGGCGGCGGCGATGGCGGCGCCGACCCCACCGGGACGCGGGGGCAGGACGTGCCTCATCTGCTCGGCCATGTCGGCCTCCTCGATCAGACCCTTCTCGCGCAGCTTCGCGATCGCCCTGGCCCGGCGCCGGTCGGTGTAGTTGCCGCCCTCGGGGAAGATGAGGAACGCGTCGTCGTCGTCCAGGTCGATCGCGAGCTCGGTCACCAGGTCGACCGACCCTCGGCCGGCGCCCCGAGACCCTCCGGCCGGACGGATGAACCGGTTCGGCAGCCGGGAGAGCAGGACGTCGACGAGCGGGTCCCACTGCAGCGTGTCCTTGAGCACGATCCTGGGCTCCCGGTCGTACCAGGACAGCAGGGCGTGCACGATGAGGAACGAGTCACCCGGCCCGGCATGGCGCGCGAACACGAGCAACGGTCGTCCCGTGAGATGGGCCGGCTCGGGCCCCTCGACCGAGACCTGCACGCGCAGCACCCGCTGGCACTCGTGGAACAGGATCCGGAGCAGCCACCGGGCGAGGTCGTAGTGGGCACGCTCGAACCGCGGCGAACGGATCTTCCAGCCGAACCCCGAGCAGACCCAGAGCACCAGCAGGACGACGAGGGCGGCGGACTCCAGGAGCAGGGCGAGCAGCACCATCCACAGCACGCGCAGCGGACGCCACCTCCCCGGGATCAGGGGGGAGGCGACGGCTGCCCCCAGGACGGCCAGGGGGAGCACGCCGAGGAGCAGCACCGTGATCAGCACCATGGCCGGCGCGAGCACGACCCGACGGACCCAGACCGGCGGCAGCCCCATCAGATGCCCTCTCCCGCAGAGGTATCGGTGTGACGTGCCGACTCGAGGTAGGCGACCGAGGCCCGGTAGGCCGATTCGATCCGGCGTGGGACCGCGGTCGTCGAGCGGTACCGGATGTTCGCCGACGCGGGGGTCTTCTCGTCCCCGGTCGGCAGCACGTGCACGGTGACGTCGTCTCCCAGGGTGGCCAGGTCGCGGGTGAAGCGGTGCCGGCGCGCGATCTCGAAGGCCACGGTGGCGACCTCCCACGGGCGGGTCGGGGCGGTCAGCGGGCTCTCGATCCGTCCGACCTGCAGCACGTAGACGGTGCGGGCGCCCAGCTCCACCGCCCGCGAGACCGGGATCGAGTTCACCAGGCCACCGTCGACGAAGTGCTCGTCGCCCACGCGGTAGGGCGGGAACAGCCCGGGGACGGCGCAGGAGGCCATCAGTGCCGGGACCAGGGGGCCGGACTCGAACCAGTGCTCGCTGTACCGCTCGATCGAGGCGGCGCAGCAGCCGAACGGCACCTGGAGATCGTCGATGTCGACGTCCCCGAAGGTGCTCTGCAGCAGTCCTTCCAGACCGGCGCCGGTGTGCAGGGCGGTGCGCGTCATCGTCCTGAGCCGGTCGAGAGGGGCGCTCGAGAACGCCGACGTCGCCTCGCTCGACCACCACCGGGTCAGCAGCTCGACCGTCTCGGGCCCGGGGTCGCGCGCCATCGCCGCGCCGTTCACGGCACCGATGCTGGTGCCCAGCACCACGTCCGGACGGATGCCCGCCTCGACCAGCGCCCGCGCCATCCCCACCTCGCTGGCGCCGAGCACGCCCCCGCCGCCCAGCACGAACGCCGTCCGGGGTCGCTGCGACGCCGTCCCTCGCTGCTGCCCCGCGGTCATCCGGCCCCCTGCGGGAGCGTGAGCCCGCAGTCGCGGAGCTCCAGCGCCGCCAGGGCGCGCACGACGTCGGCGTCGCCGCTGCGCCAGGCTTCGACCGGGTCGGGGGAGACCCGCGCGATCTTGTGCATCGGCTGGTTCGCCATGGCGCGCAGGGCGAACAGAGCGAGGTCGGCGTCGGCGTCGATGAAGCGGCGGGCCGCGGCCGCCCGCCGGGCGAACCGCACCCGGCCCGGCACCCGCAGCGCGATCGCCAGCAGCACGGGGACCACGATCACGACGACGGTCAGGATCGACGCGAGGTCCTCGACCACCTCGACCTGCCGGCGGCCCGCGGCGGCGATCGCGTCCGCGGCGTCGCCGGCGGAGGTGAACGGCCCGGAGAGCTCGTCACCGACGATGGGGACGCGCTGCGCCACCTCGGCCGCGCCGTCGAAGCTGCTCGCCGCGTCGGTGGCCCCGGCGTCGAGCCGGCGCCCCGAGTCGGCGAGCTCGCGGGTGGCGTCCCCGACCGCCTGACCGGCCCGCCAGACCAGCCAGATCCAGACGACGAGCAGGACGTCGCCGAGGGCCTGGAAGGCGGCGCGGGAGGGCGTGCGCGCGTACAGCGCGGTGAACGGCATGGGACGCCTCCGGGGCTGGTTCGGGGCTGGTTCGGGGCTGGTTCGGGGCTGGGTCGGCGGACGGGCAGAGAGCAGCACCGGTGTGGGTGCGCACCGACACTATGCTCGGCGGCGGCACGGGCCCGGCAGCCCGGCGGACCGCGCGTCGCCCTGCCGGGGACCGACCCCAGCGCCGGCCGACGACGTCCGGCGTCCCCGCGACCGTGCGGCGCACCCGGACCCGGGCGAGCCCGCGGCGAGACCGAAGGACGAGGCACTGCTGTGAAGGTGGGCATCCCCCGCGAGGTCAAGAACCACGAGTACCGGGTCGCGCTGACGCCCGTCGGTGCGCACGAGCTGACCCAGCACGGGCACGAGGTGTACGTCGAGAGGGACGCCGGGGTCGGCTCCCAGATCGCCGACGCGGAGTACGTCGCCGCCGGTGCGACCGTCCTGGAGTCGGCCGACGACGTGTGGGGCTCGGTCGACACGGTGCTCAAGGTCAAGGAGCCCGTCGAGCAGGAGTACCACCGGATGCGGGAGGGTCTGACGCTCTTCACCTTCCTGCACCTGGCGGCCGACAAGCCGCTCACCGAGGTGCTGCTGGAGAAGAAGGTCACGGCGATCGCCTACGAGACCGTGCAGCTGCCGTCCGGCGGACTGCCGCTGCTCTACCCGATGTCGGAGGTGGCCGGCTGCCTCGCTCCGCAGGTCGGCGCCCACTCGCTGATGAAGGCGCAGGGCGGTCGAGGGGTGCTGATGGGCGGGGTCGGGGGCGTCGCGAACGCCAAGGTCGTCATCATCGGCGCCGGCGTCTCCGGCCAGAACGCCGCGAACATCGCGCTGGGCATGGGCGCGGACGTCACGTTGCTCGACACCGACCTCGACAAGCTGCGGATGTCGTTCTGGCGTTATGGCAACCGGGTCCACGGGCTCGCCTCGTCCAGGCTCGCGATCCAGCAGCAGGTGGAGGAGGCGGACATGGTGATCGGCGCGGTGCTGATCGCCGGTGCCGCCGCGCCGAAGCTGGTGAGCAACGAGCTGGTCTCCCGGATGAAGCCGGGGTCGGTGCTGGTCGACATCGCGATCGACCAGGGCGGGTGCTTCGAGGACTCGCGCGCCACCACGCACGACGACCCCACGTACGCGGTCCACGACTCGGTCTTCTACTGCGTCGCGAACATGCCGGGTGCGGTGCCGAACACGTCCACCTACGCCCTCACCAACGCCACGCTGCCGTACGTCGTCGCCGTCGCGAACCACGGCTGGGAGCAGGCCTGCCGGCGCGACGGGTCGCTGGCTCCCGGACTGAACACCCACGCCGGCCTGCTGACGAACGGCCCGGTGGGTGAGGCCGTCGGCATCGACAGCACGCCGCTCGCCGAGGTGCTGTCCTGAGCCCTGCCCCCGGCACGCCCACCGGGTCCGGCACCCCCGCCGGTCCCGGTGCGGCGCTGGGACGTCACCTGCGCGCCTACCTCGAGCACCTCGAGGTCGAGCGCGGCCTGGCGGGCAACACCCTGTCCGCCTACCGGCGCGACCTCGACCGGTACCTCGCGTACCTGGTCGGTCGCGGACTGTCCGGCCCGGAGGAGGTGCAGGCCCAGCACGTGGCGGACTTCCTCGCGGCGCTGCGCACCGGCGACGACGGCCGGCCGGTGCTCACCGCCTCGTCCGCGGCTCGCACCGTTGTCGCCGTCCGCGGCTGGCACCGGTTCCTGGCCCGGGAGGGCGTGACGCCGCTGGACCCCTCGGACGACGTCCGGCCGCCGCAGGCGCCCAAGCGGCTGCCGAAGGCGATCTCGGTCGACGACGTCCGGCTGCTGCTGGAGGCCTCGTCGGCGGGGGACACCCCGGCCGCCGTGCGCGACCGGGCCCTGCTCGAGGTGCTCTACGCGACGGGCGCCCGGATCAGCGAGGCGGTCGGCCTCGACCTCGACGACCTGCCGCCGCAGGTGCTGCAGGGCTCGTCGGCCGGCGGGGACGGCGCGGCCGTCCGGCTGTTCGGCAAGGGCAACAAGGAGCGCCTGGTGCCGCTGGGCTCGTACGCGGTGCGCGCCCTCCAGGCCTACCTGGTGCGGTCGCGGCCGGTGCTGGCCGCTGCGGGGACCGGCACGCCGGCCGTGTTCCTCAACACCCGCGGTGGACGCCTGTCGCGGCAGAGCGCCTGGACGGTGCTGCGCGCTGCCGCCGACCGCGCCCGGCTCAGGACCCACGTCTCGCCGCACACGCTGCGGCACTCCTTCGCCACCCACCTGCTCGAGGGCGGCGCCGACGTCCGGGTCGTCCAGGAGCTGCTCGGGCACGCCTCGGTGACCACCACGCAGGTCTACACGCTGGTGACGATCGACCGGTTGCGCGAGGTGTACGTGGGCGCCCACCCACGGGCACGCTGAGATAGGGTCGCGTCTGATCCAGAGGCGGCCGACGAGCGGTCCACGGGCCACCACCACCGCACGCCGACCGCGCACGAGCACCTGCACCCGAGCACCCAGAGGCGAGCCCACCAGTGACCAGCACGACCTCCGACGCCGCGACGCCCGCAGCGAACGGGCTGGGCCCCACCGGGCGGCCCCTGCCGCGGTTCGGGGCGCCGAAGCCGCTCGCCTCGCACGGCCCGGCGCGGATCATCTCGCTGTGCAACCAGAAGGGCGGGGTGGGGAAGACCACCTCCACCATCAGCCTGGGCGCGGCGCTCGCCGAGTACGGCCGCAAGGTGCTGCTGGTCGACTTCGACCCCCAGGGCGCGCTCTCGGTGGGCCTCGGCAGCAACCCGCACACGCTCGACACCACGGTGTACAACCTGCTGATGGAGCGCGGCGTCGACATCCACGACGTCATCGCGCCCACCGGGGTGGAGGACCTCGACATCCTCCCGGCGAACATCGACCTGTCGGCCGCCGAGGTGCAGCTGGTGGGCGAGGTGGCCCGCGAGCAGATCCTGTCGCGCGTGCTGCGTCCGGTCGAGGACGAGTACGACGTCGTCCTGATCGACTGCCAGCCCTCGCTCGGCCTGCTCACGGTCAACGCGCTGACCGCCTCGCACGGCGTGCTGATCCCGATGGAGTGCGAGTTCTTCGCCATGCGAGGGGTCGCGCTGCTGATGGAGACGATCGAGAAGATCCAGGACCGGCTGAACCCGCGGCTGCAGCTCGACGGCATCCTCGCCACGATGTACGACGCGCGCACCCTGCACAGCCGCGAGGTCGTCCAGCGGCTGGTCGAGGCCTTCGGTGAGCAGGTCTTCCACACCGTGATCGGCCGTACCGTCAAGTTCCCCGAGGCCTCGGTCGTCGCCGCGCCCATCACCCGCTACGCCTCCGGGCACGCGGGTGCCGAGGCGTACCGGCAGCTGGCGCGTGAGCTCGTCGCCCGCGGTCAGGTCGCCTGATCGCGCCCGTCCCGGCCGAGGCGGTGAACACCCCGTGAGCAGCGTGAGCACGCCCGGGCCCGCCGCGGCGACCGAGCAGGTCCCCACCCGCCCGGGCACGCCCGCCTTCGAGGTGCACCTGGAGAACTTCTCCGGGCCGTTCGACCTGCTGCTGAGCCTCATCGCCAAGCACCAGATGGACATCACCCAGGTCGCCCTGGCCGCCGTGACGGACGAGTTCATCGCGCACATCCGGGCGGTGGAGGGCGGGCTGTGGGACCTCGACCAGGCCAGCGAGTTCCTCGTCGTGGCGGCCACGCTGCTCGACCTGAAGGCCGCCCGGCTGCTCCCGTCCGGCCAGGTGGAGGACGCCGAGGACCTCGCCCTGCTCGAGGCGCGCGACCTGCTGTTCGCCCGGCTGCTGCAGTACCGGGCGTACAAGCGGGTGGCCGACGAGCTGGCCGACCGGTTCGCCACCAGCGGCCGCCGACTGCCGCGCGCGGTCTCGCTCGACCCGCACCTGGCCGGGTTGTTGCCGGAGCTGGTGTTCTCGCTGTCGCCCGAGCAGCTCGCCGAGATCGCCGCCCGCGCCCTGGTCCCGCGTCCCGGACCGCCCGAGGTGGGCCTGGACCACCTGCACGGTTCCGCCGTCAGCGTGGCCGAGCAGGCCGAGCTGGTCGTGATCC
>JBBQSN010000040.1:0-23902 GCA_038213835.1 Actinomycetales bacterium | reverse complement strand
CGAACCTGCGGTGCGCCGCGGGGCGGCCACGCCGGGTGTCGGAGCCGTCGATGAGGTCGTCGTGCAGGAGCGCCGCTGCCTGGAACAGCTCGAGCGCCGCGCCGACCTCGACGGGCAGGTCGCCGTCCTCGCCTCCCGCGCCCCGCCAGCCCCAGTACGCGAACGCGGCCCGCAGCCGCTTGCCGCCGGATACCAGCTCGCCCACGGCGTCTGCCAGGGACGCCGAGTCCGGGTCGACCTCGAGCAGGAGCTCCCGGCGACCAGCGACGAGGCGGTCCAGGACCTTCTGGACGCGCGAGCGCAGGTCGTCTCTGTCCAGCGGCCCCGCGTCCATGGCCCCAGCCTGCCAGCAGGCCCGACCGCGCGCGTGCTGAGCCCCACCGGTCCCCCGGGGGGCCTCCCCGCGGCCCCGTAGGCTGGGCGCATGGCCACGCCGTCCGCTGCCGCGTCGAGGTCGACGACGCCCACCGTGCGCGACCTGCTCGCCGCCGGGCACCAGTCGTTCTCGTTCGAGTTCTTCCCGCCGAAGGACGACGAGGGGGAGCAGGTGCTGTGGAACAGCATCCGCCGCCTCGAGGGGCTGTCGCCCACGTTCGTCTCGGTCACCTACGGCGCAGGTGGCTCGCACCGCAACCGCACGGCGCGGGTCACGCGGCGGATCGCGGCGGAGACCTCCCTCACCCCGGTCGCCCACCTCACCTGCGTGTCGGCCACCCGGTCCGACGTCCGACAGGTCGTGGCGCAGCACGTCGACGACGGGGTGCGGAACATCCTCGCGCTGCGCGGCGACCCGCCTGGCGGGCCGGGCTCGCCATGGATCGCCACCGAGGGCGGCTACCGCTACGCCGTCGAGCTGGTCGAGGACCTCCAGGGACTCGGCGACTTCAGCATCGGGGTGGCGGCGTCCCCGCACCTGCACCCCGAGTCGCCCGACCTGGAGCACGACGCCCGGGTGCTCGCCGCCAAGGTGCGGGCCGGGGCCGACTACGCCATCACCGACATGTTCTTCGAGCGCGCGGCCTACGTCGAGCTGGTCGAGCGGGCGGCCCGCCACGGGGCCGACGTCCCGATCATCCCGGGGGTCATGCCGCTGACGAACCTCGGTCAGATCGAGCGGTTCAAGCTGCTCTCGGGGGCCGCGGTGCCCGGCTGGCTCGTGGACCGCCTGATGGTGCACGCCGACGACAAGGCGGCGTTCCGCGCCGCCGGCATGGAGGCCGCCACCGTGCTGGCGGCGGACCTGCTCGCGGCCGGCGCCCCGGGCCTGCACTTCTACACGCTGAACCGCTCCACCGTGACCGGCGAGATCTACCGCACCCTGGGTCTCGGCCCGGGAGTCCCGGTCGGGTCGTCAGGCGGGGCGGCACCCGGGTCGTCAGCCGGGTCGGCACCGTCCGGGGCACGGCCGTGACCGGGCGCAGCGTCACCGTCACGGGCTCCGCGACCGCCTCCGGCGCGCCGGACCTCGCGGTCGTCCACCTCCGTGCAGATGCCTTGCGCGGCACCGCGTCCGAGGCCGTGGCCGCGACGCAGGAGTGCGTCGACCGGGTCCGCGAGGCCCTGCGCGGAGGCGTGGACGCAGCGGCGCGGGCGGAGTCGACCACCCTGTCGCTGCACGCCGAGGAGTCGTGGGGCCAGGACCCGGCCACCGGGCAGAACGTCCGCGGTCGAAGGGGCTACCGCGCCGGTCACGGCCTGCGGGTGGAGGTGCGGGAGGTCGCCGCCCTGGGGGCGGTGCTCACCGCGGTGCTGTCTGCCGGCGGTGACGACCTGGCCATGGACCGGATCGAGCACACCGTCGCCGACCCCGCGACGCTGCGCGACCGGGCCCGCTCGTCGGCGTGGCTCGACGCCCGGCACCGCGCCGAGGAGCACGCGCGGGCGGCCGGGTGCGGCCTGGGCGAGGTCGTCGAGGTCGTCGAGGGCGGTGCTCCCGGCGCAGGCCCGGGTCCCGTCCGGGCGTTGGAGGCGATGGCGGCGGAGGTCTCGGTCGAGCCCGGGGGCGTCGACGTCGACGTCCAGGTCCGGGTCACCTGGGCGCTGAGCTGACGCCACCCGACGCCCCGCCCGACCCTCCTCCCGAATCCGTGCCCGGGCGGGACGGCACCGAGCCTTCGTCGGCATGGTCGGCCCAGCACGACGGCCTCGCGCCCTCGGGCCTGGTCGCGGGGTGGCTGCGCGTCGTCGACGCCGTGGCCGGGCCGCTGGTACGGCTGAGGGTGACCGCCGACGCCGTCACGGGGGTCGGCCTGCTCGTCGCGGTCCTGGCCGTCCCGGCCGCCGCGCGTGGGTGGGCGGTCGCCGCCGGCGTCGCGATCCTGCTCTCCGGCCTGCTGGACGGGCTCGACGGCGCGGTCGCCCGGCGCGCCGGGCCCACCAGGCACGGTGCGGTCCTGGACCGGGTGGCGGACCGGCTCGGCGAGGTCGCGGCCGGGGTTGCGCTGGTGCTGCTCGGGGCCCCCTGGTGGCTGGCGGCCCTCGCGGTCGTCCTCGGCGGCGGCCTGGAGGCCGTGCGCACGCTCGATCGCCGGCGCGGAGCAGATCCGCGCCCACCAACGGTCGGGGAGCGGCCGACCCGCGTGTTCGTGGCGGGCATGTTCGCGGTGGCCGAGGGGGCGACGGCGGGGTGGGACCCGGCCTGGTCCGACCTGCCGTGGCCGGGCGTTGGAGCGGCGGTCTGGACGGTGGTCGTGGCCATCGGGCTGGGGCAGGCCGCTCGCTCCGGACGCTGACCTCAGGCGGGACCGACGAGCCCGGCCACGACCTCGGCGGACAGCCCCACCATCGGCAGCCCGCCACCGGGGTGCGTCGACCCGCCGACGAGGAACAGGCCCTTGACCGAGGAGGCGTTGGCCGGGCGCCGCAACGGGCCCAGGCCGCCGTGCGTGGCGGTGCCGTAGATCGAGCCGCCGACGTCACCGGTGCGGCGAGCGAGGTCGGCCGGCGTCTGCCAGCTGCAGGTCAGCACCCGGTCGCGGACGTCGACACCACGCCCGGCCAGGACAGCGAGGATGCGGTCGGCGTAGGCGGCGGCCAGACCTGCTGCGTCCCAGTCGATCCCGCGGCCCGGTCGGTCCGGCAGGTGGGGCGGGGCGTTGACCAGGACACTCACGGCCTCGCGCGCGTCGTCACCGTCGCCGGTGCTGCCGGCCGGGTCGCGGTGCAGGTAGAGCGTGGGGTCCGCGACGGGCCGTGGGCGGTCGTGGTGGGTGCCGGTCCCGAACAGGGCGTCGAACTCGGCGTCGTAATCGGGCCCGAACAGGACGTTGTGCCGGTCGATCCCGGGGGTGCGGCCCCGCAGGCCGAGCAGCAGCAGGTAGCCGGACGACGAGGGGGGCTGGCGACGGACGGCGGCGAGGTCGCGGGCGGACCGCCCGCCGGGGAGCAGGTCGCGGTAGAGCACATGGGCGTCGAGGGCGGACACGACGACGTCGGCCGGCACCAGGGAACCGTCGGCGAGGCGGGCGCCGGTGACCCGGCCACCCTCGACCGCGATCTCGGAGACCTCGGACGACGTGCGCAGCTCCACGCCGAGAAGCGTCGCCCGACGGGCGGTCTCGAGTGCGAGCCGGTGCATGCCACCCGCGACGGTCCAGGCGCCGAAGGCCTGCTCGACGAACGGGACGGCCGCCAGCGCCGCCGGTGCCCGTCGAGGGTCCGAGCCGGAGTAGGTGGCATAGCGGTCGAGCAGGGTGCGCAGGCGCGGCTCGCGCAGGTACCGCGCACCGAGCCCGCGCAGCGACCGGTGCGGTGAGACCGTCCGCAGCGCTCCGCGTCCGCGGGCGAGCGACGGGACCGCCCGCAGTCCCCGCAGCGGCGTCGTGAGGAAGCTGTCCCTGGTCGCCTGCCAGATCTCGCCGCCGTGGGCGAGCAGCGCCAGCCACTGCTCGCCCGCGCCGGTTCCGAGGGCGTCGTCCAGCGCCGACCCGATCCGGGCCCGCGAGGCGTTCGGCATGTCGAGGCGGGTGCCGTCGGCGAACGTGTAGCGGCACACCGGTTCGACGGGGGAGAGGTCGAGGCACTCCTCGAGCGCCGGCCCGGTGGTGGCGAACAGGTCGCGGTAGACGGCGGGTAGCGTGAGCAGGGTGGGGCCGAGGTCCCAGCCGAACCCGTCGAGCTCCAGCCGTGCGGCCTTGCCGCCCACGACCTCTGACCGCTCGAGCACCACGACGTCGTGCTTCGCGGCGCGCAGCCGCACGGCGCTGGCCAGGCCGGCCATCCCGCCACCGACGACGACGACGCGGGCCATCAGCCGGCCCTCCCGTCGGGGAGCTGGCGACCCTTCCAGGCCAGCGTGCCCGCGTTCCGGCCGCGCCACGAGCGCCCGACCAGGACGGACCACGCGAGCACGGACGCGGGGTGGGTCCAGGCGTCGGCGACCCGTCCGCCCGTGCGCCGGGCGACCACCGCCCTGCCGACCACCGCCGCAGCGTAACCGGCTGCGCCCCATCGCGACCCGCGCAGCCCGGCAACCACGGGGAGCACGTAGACGGCGCCGGCCAGCCCCACGAGCGCAGCGGCCCCGAACGGTGAGCCGGTGGCCGACCACAGCGACTTCCCCCAGCCCTCGGCGAGGTCCTCGACACCGTCGTACATGCGGCAGGTGGCGAGCGTGGTGCCGTCGGCGACCCCGCCGCGACCCCCCGTCGCCTTGACCCGGCGGACCAGGGCGACGTCGTCGAGGACCTCGTCCCGGACGGCGGCGTGCCCGCCGGCCCGCAGGTAGGCCTCGGCGTCGACCGCCATCAGCTGGCCGTTGGCGGCGCTCAGCGACGGACGCGGCGTGCGCTCGGCCAGCCGCAGCGGGAGCAGGCTCGCCCACGACCACTGCAGCAACGGCTGCACCAGCCGTTCCGGCCACGTGAGGGCCAGCTGCCGGGGGTAGGGGCTGACGAGGTCGAGGTGGTGACGGCGCAGCAGGTCGACGGTGGCGGCCACCGCGTGCGGTGCGAGCCGTACGTCGGCGTCGACGAGAACGAGGACCGTCCCGGTGGCCTCGTCGGCGAGGCGCTGGCAGGCGGCGGCCTTGCCGAGCCAGCCCGGCGGGGGCCCGACGCCGGACAGCACCCGCACCCGCGGGTCGGCGTCGGCTGCCGCGTCCAGGACGGTGCGGGTGCCGTCGGTGCTGGCGTCGTCCAGCACCAGCACCTCGACGTCGTCCAGGCCGCTCTGGTCGCGCAGGTCGCACAGCAGCAGCCCGACGCAGTCCTGCTCGTCGCGGGCCGGCACCAGCACGCTGACCCGCTCGTGCACCGCCGGGGGACGCGGGTCGGGGCGACGTAGCAGTGCCAGGTTCAGGACCGAGTGGGCCGAGACCGCCGCGGCCGCGACGGCTGCCGCCTGCACCACCCGCGCGGTGCGCGTCACGGAGGTGCGCGTCACGGAGGTGCGCGTCACGGACCCGTCCCGTGGCCCGGTCGCAGCGTGCGCAGCAGGGCGGGCGCCACGACGGGGGCCATCGCGACCAGCCCCCAGGCGGCGGCACCCGGACGTCCGAGCCAGACGGCCAGAGCCAGGGCGGAGCCGAGCCAGGTCCAGCCGAGCAGCAGCGCGGGTCCGGGGTCGAGGCGGGTGCTGCCGGCGCGCGGTACCACGCGGTCGAGCAGCGCCGCCACCACGAGGCCGCCGAGCAGCCAGCCGGCCAGGTTCGTGACGGGGATGCCGTCCATGCCCGGCAGGTGCGGGTCGGGGAAGGCCCAGGTCCAGTGGCCGGCGTCGACCATCTGCGGGTCGAGATAGAGGTCCCATGCCGCCAGCGCACCGGCGGTGGCGGGGATGACCAGGCGGGGACGGGGGTCGCAGGTGATGCGGGCGGCCAGCAGCAGCGGGTAGGCCAGCATCGTCCAGGCCAGCGGGACGATCAGCGGCACGCCGAGCAGCTGCGGCCCGAGCGTCCCGGCGTAGGCGTACTCGCCGAACGGGTACCCGGTCCGCACCCCGACGGCCTCCAGGACCAGGGTCGTCCCGCCCACCGTGCCCAGCACGGCGACGGCCGTGCGCAGGCCGTGCACGACGGCTGCGTGCGCGAGCGAGGCCGTGGTGGCGACGAGCACCGTCGCAACCGTCAGCAGGCGCAGCGGCTCGCCGTCCAGCAGGGGGTAGGGGATCTGCACCAGGACGACCGCGGCGGCCAGTGCGAGAGGGAGGTGCCGGACGGCCGACCCGCCGGCGTCGAGACGCACCGCGGCGTGGCTGGTCACGCCACCGAGTCTAGGTGCGCACCTGCGGTCGCGCCGGGTGGTGGGTGCGCGGCGCGACCGGGTCGTCGCCGCGTCGCCCCAGGTCCCGGGGACGCCGCACCCGAGCCGGTGGACGCTCAGAGCAGGATCAGCTCGGTCTGTCGTGCGTCGAGGTAGACCACCTCGCCACCGGTGAGCGCGATGCCCTGCTCCAGCGCCAACCGCACCACCTGGCCGTCCCACTCCGGCACGCGGGTCCGCACGCACAGCTCGAGCGCGTAGACGGTGTCGTCGTGCAGGACGAGGTCGCCCGCGCCCGGAACGCCGTCCTGCTGGTCCCACAGGCCGATCGTGGGTCCGGCGGCGTGGCCGTGGTACCCGACGGGGTGGGAGTAGACGTCGCCGTCGAGGCCGGCCCCGGCCGCCGCGGCGCGTGCGGCGGCGAGCACGTCGTTGCCGGTGCGGCCGACCGTGAAGGCGGCAGCGGTGACGTCCTGCATCCGGTTGCCCTCGCGCAGGGAGGCGACCAGGCCGGCGGGGGCGGCGGTCTCACCCGCGCGCAGCACGTAGGCGTTGCGCTGGGTGTCGGTGTGCAGGCCCAGGCTGAGCAGGCCGACGTCGCAGTGCAGCAGGTCGCCGGGCTCGATCGGCGCGTCGCCGGGCACCCCGCCGGAGGGCAGGCCGCGCTGGTCGAACAACGGGGCGCCGGCACGCTGGGCCAGCACCGAGGGCTGGAACCACGGTTCGACGCCGAGGTCGTGGAAGCGCTGGCGGATCCACCACGCGACGTCGGTGGCCGTGGTGGTGCCGGGGGAGACGACCTCGCGCGAGAAGGCCTCGCCGATCACCTGGTGCGCCAGCCGGTTCAGGGCGTGCGCCGCCTCGATCTCCTCGGGCAGCCGGGTCTCCAGCCACCCGACGGCGAGCCGCTCGGCGGGCACCAGCCGATCGGCGAGCGGTCCGAGCGACTCCACGAGGAGGCGGTGCTCGGTGGCCGACATCCCGTCGGCCAGGGCCGTGGTCTCCGACAGGTCGACCCCGATCCGCTGCGGGTCCCACCCGTCCAGGAGCGCGCGCAGCGCCTCGTGCTGCGACCCGGCGTCGGCGTCCCAGGCGGGGACGTACTCACCCACCGGGTACCGGGTCAGGCAGCGGCCCTCCAGGCCGTCGGCGGTGCGCCGGAAGGCCAGCACGGTGCGGCGGCGCGCCGACAGCCACTCGGCGGGCAGCAGGCTCGCCAGGACGGGGTCCTCGTTGTACTCCCGGCCGACCACCACCCAGGCGTCGACACCGGCGCGGTCCATCAGGCCGGGGAGCAGCGTCCGCAGCCGGGTGGACAGCCAGCGGTCGCGGATCGCGGCCTGCTCGCGCAGCGGCAGCGGGACGGTGGTGAGGGTCGTCATGCCCGGCCGACGCCGGCCTGCTGGCGCCCGGTCTCCCGCTCCCGCCGGTTCCGTCGCCAGGACAGGATCCGGCGCAGCAGCACGATCACGACGGTCATCCCGACGAACAGCAGGATCGCGGCGATGCCGGCTGCGACCCACGGCGCGAGGATCGCGAGGGACACGACGGACGCGACGGCGGCGTCCTCGCCGACCGACACAGCGACGTTGCTCGCGGGCTCAGGGGAGGTGTTGACGGCGGCGCGAAGGCCCGCCTTGACGGCGTGGCTGGCCAGCGCGGTGACGCCGCCGGCCGTGGCGGCGATCGCCTGCTCGACCGAGCTGGCGTCACCCGCGAGGAGCGCACCCAGGGCGGCCCCGATCGCGGGTCTGATCGCGGTGTGGACGGCGTCCCACGTGCTGTCGACGTACGGCACCTTGTCGGCGACCATGTCGACGAGGAACAGCACGCCCGCCACGACCAGGACGTCGGTGCGCTGGAGGGCGTCGGGCACCTGCTCGAGGGCGAAGATCCTGTCGGCGCCGCCCAGGATGAGCACCACCAGGTACGCGTTGATCCCGCTGGCCCAGCCGGACGTGAACACCCACGGCACCAGTTCCACTGCGCCCCCTCTCGCCGGCGCCCGCTGCGCGCGGGCGTCACGGTCAGCCTACCGGGAGGGCCTGTCGGTGGCCGGGCTGGCGAAGTTCGCGGCCGGGCGTCCTGCGAGCGTCCCGCGGGCCTCGACGACGGCGAACCGGGAGAACAGCTCCTCGGCGAACCACTCGTTCCGGCGGCTCTGCCGGGCCACCGCGACGTGGGCGGGCGCGTGGTGGGCGAACCGGCGCAGCGCGTCGTCGCCCTCCCAGACCGAGAAGGTGCCGAGCAGCCCCGTCGGGCGCTCGCCGATGCCCATCGTGAACCGCAGGCCACGTGCCGCGGCCAGCTCGCCGGCCACCGGGGCGACCGAGGCACGGAAGTCGCGGGAGGCCCGGCGTCCCAGCCTCGCTCGCGTGATCGCCGCGACCGGGCCGACGACGGCACCGGGCGCGGGCGGCTCGGTGTCGGGACCGAACGGGGCTGCCCCGGCCCAGCGTCCGCGGGTGCCGACGGGACGCAGCTCGAGCCGCGCGCTCTCGACGGCGAGCTGCTCCCAGCGTCGGACCGTGACGAGGTCGTCGGCCCGGGCCGCCTGCTCCCTGGACGGCCAGCAGGTGAGCAGCGCCCAGCGGTGCAGGTCGGCGTCACGCAGGCCGAAGCCGGCACCCGCCGTGCCGAGCAGCTGCCAGAAGGTGGCACCGCTGCGGCGCAGGTGCACCTGGTCCAGCCCCATCCGCAGCAGGGCCCGACCGGGGGAGCGCACACGCCAGACGTGCAGCAGGACGGTCGGGACACCGTCCGGTGCCGGGGTGGGGCTCACGGGGCGACCTTCGCACGAGGAGGGGCACCGCGCGTCGCGGGGGAGCGCGTCGGGGTCCCCACGCGGGTCCCCGGGTCGATCTGAGTACCCGTCCGACGGCACCTGAGTACCCGGCCGGGCACGACCGGGCGGGTACCGGCGACACGCTGGCGGCATGACGCAGACCACCGTGCCCGCCGCGCCGGCTCCGCCTGCTGCCCCGTCCCGGTCCGCCTTCGCCGTGGCGGCCGCCACCCCCGGCTCACGTGACCGCTGGGTCGACGCGCTGCGGGTGGGCTCGCTGCTCGTCGTGGTCCTCGGGCACTGGCTGATGGGGGCGCTCACGCCGCAGGGCGAGGTCACCAACGTGCTGGCCAGGATCCCGGCGCTGCAGCCGGCGACCTGGGTGCTGCAGGTGATGCCGCTGTTCTTCCTCGTCGGCGGCGTGGCCCACGCGCACGCGCTGGCATCCGCGGCGCCGATCGGCGGGACCGCGCGAGGTCGGTACGCCGCCTTCGTCCGGGGACGTGCCGGTCGGCTGCTGCGCCCGACACTGGCGTTCCTCACGGTCTGGGTGCTGCTCGCGGTGCTGGCGCACGTGACCGGTCTGGCGTCCGGACCGTCGGGCGACCTGGTGACCGCGGTGCTGTCGCTGTCGACCCAGCTGCTCTGGTTCGTCGGCGTCTACCTCGGTGTCGCCGCGCTGGCACCCGCGATGCACGCCTGGCACCGGCGCTCGCCGGCCGTGGCCGTGGCCGTGCTCGTGGCCGGTGCCTGCGTGGTCGACCTGGTGCGCTTCTGGACCGACCAGACCCTCGTCGGGACGCTGAACTTCGCACTGGTGTGGCTCGCCCTCCACCAGCTCGGGTACTGCTGGAAGGACGGTCTCCTCACCCCTCGCGTGGCCTGGACGATGGTGGCCCACGGCTCGCTCGGGCTGGTCGTGGCCGTGACCTTCGGGCCGTACCCGGTCAGCATGGTGGGTGTCCCCGGCGAGGCGATCTCGAACATGGCGCCTCCCACCGTTGCGCTGCTCTGCCAGGGGATCGCGATCTGCGGAGCCGCCGTCCTGCTACGGGGGCCGATGGCGAAGGTCCTTGCGCGCCAGCGGGTCTGGCAGGCCGTGGTGGTGGCCGGCGCGATGGCGATGTCGGCCTTCCTGTGGCACCTCACCGCGCTGATGATGGTGATGCTCGGCGTCCGGCTGGCGGGGATCGACCTGCCCGAGCCCGGGACGACGGGCTGGTGGCTGACCCGGCCGCTCTGGGTGGCGGTGCTCGTGGTGCCGACCGTGGTCCTGGTGCTGCTGACCCGACGGTTCGACGCACCGCGATCCACATCGCGAGAGCCGTTCGCGGAGAACAGGTCCTGGACGGGAGCGTTGGCCGGCGTCGGCGCGTTCGTCACGGTCGTCGGTGTGATGATGGTGTCGATCACGGGTGTCGACCTGGTCGGTGGGCGCGACCGGGTGTTCCTCACCCTCACCGTGACCCCCGGTCTGGCCCTCGCGGTGCTCGCGTCCGGGGTGGTCGTGACGTGGGTGGCCCGGCCTCGGCGGGCCTGAGAGCAGTCAGGTGACCTCGACGGGCTGGCCCGCCGTGATCCGCAGCAGCTCGTCGTAGTGGGTGGGGAAGACCGCCTTCGGGTGCCCGGCAGCCGCCCAGAGCTGCTCGTACTGGGCGAGGGTCACGTCGACGAACGTCTCCAGCGGCTGGACGTGACCGACCGGCGCGACGCCGCCGATGGCGAACCCGGTGGCCTCGCGGACGAGGTCGGGGTCGGCTCGGTCCAGTCGCTCCAGCCCGAGCCGGTCGGCCAGCCGCGGGGTGTTCACCCGGTGCGCACCGCTGGCGAGCACCAGGACGGCACGTCTGCCGCGGTGCTCGTCGGGGACGCAGAAGACGAGCGAGTTCGCGATCGCCCCGACCTCGACGCCGAGCTGGGCCGCGGCCTGGGCGGCGGTGCGGGCGTGCTCGTCCAGGACGGTGATCGCCCCCACGGCACCCAGGCCGACCAGGGTCCGGTGCACCATCGTGACACCCGGGTGGGCGGCGACCCCCTGCGGCGGCGCTGCCGGGTGGTCGGGGGCGGGGGGCGTCGACATGGCGGGAGCGTAGTGCTCAGGTGCGGGTCAGGGCGATGGCGAAGCAGGCGGTGGCGAGCAGGCACCCGACCGTCCGGACGTGGTTCCACCGCACCCACTCGCGCTGGTACGTCGTCCAGACCCGGCCGCCCTCGGGCGTGGTCGGATCCGTTGCGGCGAGAGCGTCGTTGCGCGGCACGTGGTAGGCGGCGGTGAGACCGATCGATGCACCGAGGTGGAGGACGGTGCCGGCCACGGCCCACAGGGTCGCGGTCCAGATCGCGCCTGCGGTTGCGGTTGCGGTCGCCGTGTCGTGGCCGACGAACGCGAGGACCACGGAGACCAGTGCGGCCACGACGGTGCCGACGAAGACCAGCAGGAACACCGGCCGGACGATGACGACGTTGATCCGCTGCATCGCCGACGCCGCGGCCGGCGCCGGTTCCTGCGCCAGGGCGGGCATCACCGCCACCGAGAAGGCGTAGAACAGCCCGGCCATCAACCCGGAGCCGAGCAGGGCGAGCAGCAGCGATACGACGAGGAGCACGCACACGTTCTAGTGCACCGTCTCCCCGGAGGGAACCGCGATCGGGACCTCGGGCGTGGCGGTGCCGTGGATCCTGCGCCGATGTCCGCGATCGACCCCAGGTGAGCAGATCGGCGCGCTCGTCTGCGAGCGAGGGACGCCGGCGCGGTCGTCGGCGCTGATCGCCGCGGGGGCGTGTCGTCGTCGTTGTGGTGTCGTCGTCGTCGTTGTGGTGTCGTCATTGGTGTGGTGTCGCGAGGTGGTCCCCGCGGGCGGCTCGGCCTAGGTCCGCAGATGAGGTCGAGGAGGGTCGGTGGGCCGGTTGGTGGTCGGTGGGCCAGGTGGCTCCAGTGCGAGGCGGACCTGTTCCGTCGCTCGTCCGGCAGCTCGGTGGTCGTCGAGGCGGGTGTCGGTCCTCCACGGGGTCGTGGCGGCCAGGGCGAGGTGGGCGTCGAGCCGGACCCAGGCGACGCCGTCGCGGACCCGGACCTCGACGGTGCCTGCGTGGACGGCGCTGTGGTGGGCCGGGCAGAGCAGCGCCAGGTTGGCGAGGTCGGTGGAACCGCCGCGGTGCCAGGGGATCACGTGGTGCGCGTCGCACCAGGTGGGTGGTCGCCGGCACCCGGGGACCACGCAGCCGCGGTCGCGGGCGGCCAGGGCACGGCGTTGCGCGGCGGTCGCCAGCCGGACCGAGCGGCCGAGGTCGAGCACCGCGCCGTTCGGCGCGGTCAGGACCCGGTGCAGGACGGCGTCGCACGTGAGGCGTTCGAGGGTGGCCGGAGTGATCGGGCCGGTCTGCTCGCAGTCGGCGCGGCCGGCGGTGCCTCTGTCGCGTGCCGCCGACGAGCAGAGGGCACGGATCTGCTCGACGGTGGTGTGCACGACGACCCGTGGTGGTTCACCGGCCCGGGTGCCGGCCGAGGCCATCGAGGCGGTGGCGATGGTGCAGAGGGCGTCGGCGCGCCGCTGGGACGGGGTCCGGGTGTCGCGGACGACCGCCTGCCCGTCCTCGTCCGTCCCTGCTGGCACCGGGGCGGAGTAGTGGTCGATGGCGGCCCTGAGGGCCGCGCCGTTCGGAGCGTCGAGCTGGCCACGGACGACGACCATGCCGGAGGAGTCGACCACGACGTCGAGGCGGCGCCGTAGGTGTGCGTCGGGGTCGAGGCCGCGCTCGGTGCGATCGGGGTCGAGCCGGTCCAGCACCTCGGCGGCGAGGTTCTCGCACGCCCGCGGCGGGTGCGCGGAGGAGACCTCGACGAGGAAGTCGTCGACGACGGGGGCGGCCGCACGGCGGATCCGGGCCGGGATCCTGTCGATGGTGCGCACTGCGACGTCGACGTGCGCCCTCGACACCTCGCCGCGTGCCAGGGCGGCACCCATGCCGGGCAGGGAGCCTCGGTCCTGCGCGGCGACGGGGTCGAGCGCGGCGTACGGGTCGATCGCGCGCGCGGCGGCGACGTCGGCCCGGGCCCGGCCCGCCCCGGTGCCGAGCTCGGCCTCGAGCAGCCGGTGCAGGCTCGTCGCGCCGAGCTCGGCCAGGCCCTCGCCGCCGATCGCCGCGCCGTCGAGGGACCGGACCAGGCCCAGCCGGACGGCTTCGAGCGTGCGGGACGTGGCCTCGACCTGCACCAGCGCCGTCAGTCGTTCACGCGGGCTCGCGATGGGCAGCGCGGCGAGCAGCAGGCCCTCGACGGCGGCCTGCGCCCCCGCCACCGCTGTCGCCAGCGAACCGCTGGCATCGATGCCCAACTGCATGGATCGATCGTATGTTCGACCCCCGACAGCCGCTCTCGACGTCGTGACGGGACCGGTTGTCGGTGCTCGCTGGTGTGATGCGGGCAGCTGAGGAGAGCGCGCCGGACGGCCTCCCCCGATCGGCCCCGCCGGGGTTGACGAGGTGTCCGAACCCGGGTGTAGATTCGCAGCATTCGAACAGACGTTCGAACCACTGACCCGGTGTCGGAGTCGCGACCGCACCGAGCAGGGGCAGACCGGGAGGGTCGACCTCGACCCCGATCCTCCCGGTCGACCCCGATCCACCCACCCCGGATCCACCCCGGATCCACCCCCGATCCAGCTCCCGTGCAGCGACGGAACACCCGCCGCACCGCACCCACCGGACGACATCACCCAGGAGGACCGGATGACCCGTGGTTACGACGACACCGTCCACGTCCGCCTGGCCGACGACCCGCGTCCCGACGGTCGCGATGCCCCGTCGCAGTTCCTGTGGCGCGGCCGGCTCTACCTGGTCAGCGCGGTCCTGGGCTACTGGCGCGAGCGTCAGGCCTGGTGGTCGCTCGAGCCCGCCCTCGCCGTGCACGGCGTCGGGGGCGAACGGCCGGGCCATGGCGTCCCGGCGCCAGGGCTGCCGGCCGGCGGACGCGCTGCCGACGTCGGTGCCGACCGCGAGGTGTGGCGGGTGGAGGCGGCGCCCGGCCGGTCCGCCAGTCCCGGCGTCTACCACCTGGCCCGCGACGCGTCGTCCCCCACGGCCACGGCCACGGCGCGACACGTGGCCGCCGGCACCTGGCGGCTGCTGCAGGTCTGTGACTGAGCACGTGCCCGACCGCCCGACCAGACCGCCCGACCGAGAGGAGCTCCGATGAGTCCCCAGCTGCTGCACCGAACCCGCCCCGCCTCGGCGGACCACGGCCGCACCACCGCACCCGCTCCGACGGCGGCGGTCGAGCTGCTGCTGCGGTCCGACGCAGGCCTGCGCACCGCCCGCACCGCGGACGACGCGGGAGAGCGGTACGTCGCCGCCCACCTGGCCGCGCTGCGCGCCGCCGCCGCGGTGCTGGCGGTCCGCGGGCGTCCCCGTCGCGGGTCCACCCTCAACGTCTGGGAGGTGCTGCCCCGGGTCGCGCCCGAGCTGGCCGAGTGGGCCGTGTTCTTCGCCTCCGGCGCGCCACGCCGCGCCGCGGTCGAGGCCGGGCTCGCCGGTGCGGTCACCACCCGGCAGGCCGACGACCTGGTGCGCGACGCCTCCACCTTCGCCGAGCTCGTCGCCGACCTGCTCGGGGTGCTGCCCTCCACGGCCAACTCCGCCTGACCCGCTCGCCTGACCCGCTCGCCCGACGTGCTCGCCCGACCGACCCGCTCCGGGCGCCGCCTGCCAGCGCCAGCCGCCCGGGACGCCCCGGCGCGAGCGTCACCCGCCTGACGTCGCGATGAGCCGTGTCATCGAGATGTCCTGTACCGCAGCACGTCCCGGACGACGGGGGAGGGAGCGCGGCGTGAGCTTCACCCACCTGCACGTGGCCTCCGGCTACTCGATGCAGTACGGGGCCTCCAGCCCCGACGCCCTGGTCGAGCGCGCTGCCGGGCTGGGGCTGGACGCCCTCGCGCTCACCGACCGCGACGGCCTCTACGGTGCGATCAAGTTCGCCACCGCCTGCAGCGCCGCCGGCGTCGCGCCGCTGCTCGGGGTCGACCTCGCCGTCGAGCCCACCGGCCTGCTCGCCGGTCTGCCCGCGTGGGCCGACCCCTCCGCCGACGCTGCCCGCCGGTCGGCCCGCGGCACGCCGGCCCGCGGTGGTGGCGTGGTCGACCCCCGACACCCCCGGGTCACCCTGCTCGCGCACTCGACCGCGACGGCGGGCGCCGCCCCGGACCTGCTCGCGCGTCCCGGACCGGGGGAGAGCGCGCCGGTCGCTCCCGGGTGGTCGGCCCTGTGCCGGCTGGTCTCGGCCACCCACCTGCGCGGCGAGCGGGGGGCGCCGGTCACCACGCCGCTGCTGGTCGCCCGGCACGCCCACGGCGAGCACCTGCTGCCCGGCGCGCTGCGCGACGGCCTGCCGGGCGAGCCCAGCGGCCGGTTCGGTGCGCGTCCGGAGGAGCTGGTGCCCGCGATGCCGGACGTCCTGCCCGAGCCGGGGGCGCTCACCGTCCTGCTCGGCCCGGCGTCCGAGCTCGGACGCGCCCTGCTCGCCCGCCGCACCGACCTCGCCCGGGCGGTGCTGGCGCGGTGGTACGACCTGCTGCCGCTCGGCGCGCTCGCGGTCGAGGTGGTCTGCCACGAAGGTCCTGACGACACCCCGGGCAGCCTCGCCCACGCGGCCCGGATGCTGGGGTTCGCGCGCGAGGTCGGCGTCCCCGCGGTGCTCAGCGCCGCCGTCCGGTACGCCACCTCCGACGGTGCCGCCACCGCCGACGTCCTGGACGCAGCCCGTCGGCTGGTGCCGCTCGGCACCCGGCACCTCGACCGCACCACCGCTGCCGGGTACCTCGCGGGGGCCGAGGAGATGACGGCCGTCGCGCACCGGGTGGCCTGCGCCGCAGGCCTCGGGCCGGAGGGCGCGCGGACGCTGCTGCGCAGCACCGAGCAGGTCGCCGACCGCTGCCGGCTCGACCCCGTCCGCGATCTCGCGATCGGTGAGGTGCACCTGCCAGAGCCCGATCTCGTCACCCACGGGCTCGCGCGTACCCACACCGAGGCCGACGCCGTGCTGCGGGCGCGGTGCGAGGCCGGCATCAATCGGCGCTACCCCGGCGCCTCGGCCGCGCACCTGCGCACCGTCGCCGAGCGGCTCGACAGCGAACTCGCCACCATCGCCGCCCTCGGGTACCCCACCTACTTCCTCACCGTCGCCGAGGTCTGCGACCTGGTGCGCGAGCGCGGCGTGCGGGTGGCGGCCCGCGGCTCGGGGGCGGGCAGCCTGGTCAACCACCTCGTCGGCATCAGCGGCGTCGACCCCCTCGAGCACGGCCTGCTGATGGAACGGTTCTGCACCCCGCTGCGGGCCGAGCTGCCCGACATCGACATCGACGTCGAGTCCGACCGACGCACCGAGATCTACGAGTGGGTGCTGGAGCGGTTCGGCGGCGAGCGGGTCAGCTGCGTGTCGATGATGGACACCTACCGGGTGCGGCACGCCGTCCGCGACGCCGGGGCCGCGCTCGGGCTGCCGCCGTCCGAGATCGACGCCATCGCCACCGCGTTCCCGCACATCCGGGCCAAGGACGCCCGCAACGCCATCGCCGAGCTGCCCGAGCTGTCCCGCTCCGGCCTCGCGCACGAGCGGTTCGACCTGCTGTTCGACCTCGTCGAGCGGCTCGACGCCCTGCCCCGGCACATCGCGCTGCACCCGTGCGGGGTGCTGCTCAGCAACGCCACCCTGCTCGACCGCTCGCCCGTCGAGGCCAGCTGGCAGGGCTTCCCGATGAGCCAGTTCGACAAGGACGACGTCGAGGTCCTCGGACTGCTCAAGCTCGACGTCCTCGGCATCCGGATGCAGTCGGCGATGTCCTACGCCCTCGGCGAGGTCGAGCGGGTCGACGGTCCTGCGGCCGTGACCGCGGGGCAGCACACCGAGGACGCCCCCTACCTCGACCTCGCCACCGGACGGATCGACCTGGACGCCGTCCCGCTCGACGACGAGGCCACCTTCCGGCTCGTTCGCTCCACCCGCACCCTCGGCTGCTTCCAGATCGAGTCGCCCGGGCAGCGCGAGCTGGTGGGCAAGTTCGCGCCGCAGGCGTTCTCGGACCTCGTCATCGACATCTCGCTGTTCCGGCCCGGCCCGGTGAAGTCGGACATGATCAGCCCGTTCCTGCGCGCCCGGCAGGGCTGGGACGACGTCCACTTCCTGCACGAGTCGCTCGTCCCGGCGCTGGAGGAGACCCATGGCGTCGTGGTGTTCCACGAGCAGGTGATCAAGATCGTCCACGCCGTCGCCGGGGTGCGCCTCGACGAGGCCGACGAGGTCCGGCGCCGGATGGGCAGCTCGGCCGGCCAGGCCGAGGTCGAGCCCTGGCTGCGAGAGCGTGCCGCCGAGCGCGGGTACCTGGCCGGCGACGTCCAGCGGATCTGGGAGGTGCTGAAGTCGTTCGCCTCGTTCGGGTTCTGCAAGGCGCACGCCGCCGCGTTCGCGCTGCCCACCTACCAGTCGGCCTGGCTCAAGGCGCACCACCCGGCCGCGTTCCTCGCCGGTGTGCTCACCCACGACCCCGGCATGTACCCGAAGCGGCTGATCCTCGACGACGCCCGCACCCTCGGCATCACCGTACTCGGCCTCGACGTCAACGCCTCCGGCGCCACCTACCGGGTCGAGAAGGTCCCCGTCGAGCTGCCTGCTGCCGTCCCCGGTCCGGATCCCGCTGTCCCGCAGGCCATCCCACCTGCCGAGCCCCGGGGAGGGCAGCCGACCCACGGTGACCGACCGAACCGGGGGAGCCTGGTACCGCTGCCGGGCACGGGACTGCGCTACGACGCCGGGGTGCCGGACGCGCGCGGGTACGGCATCCGGTTGTCGCTGGCCGACGTCAAGGGGATCAGTGCGGCCGAGGTGGAGCGGATCGTCGCGGGACAGCCGTACCGTTCGCTCGCCGACCTGTGGCACCGCGCCCGGCCGAGTCGTCCGGTCGCCGAGCGGCTGGTGCTCACCGGCGCGCTCGACGCCGTGCACGGTCTCGGCCCGGCGCTGCCGGTGCGTCCGCGGCACCGGATCACCCGCCGCGACCTGCTGCTGCAGGTGGCCGACCTCGACCGCTGGTCGCGCTCGCTCGCCGTCGGCGCGCGTCGGGCCGGTCTCGCGTCGCGCCGGCCGGCCGGCCGGGGCGGCGGACGCGTCGTCGCCCACGAGGAGACCCCTGAGCAGGCCCTGCGGCCGGACGGCGGACGCCGTGGCTCCGGCGAGGAGGGGGTCGTCCCCGCGCGTGCCGTGCAGGGAGGGGCCGGGGTGCGCGCGGCAGCGGCCCGGCAGTCGCAGGCGTCGGCGCCGGTGCTGGCCGCGGTGGACCAGCAGGTGCAGACCACCCTCGACCTCGGCGACGCCCCCGAGCAGGCGGTGCCGAGCGGGCTGCCGGAGATGACCGGTGCCGAGGTGCTCCGCGCCGAGCTCGAGGTGCTCGGCCTCGACGCCAGCCAGCACGTGGTGCGGTTCTACGTGCCGCTGCTGCGGGCGCTCGGCGCCACCCCCGCCCGCGACCTGATGGAGCGCCGCAGCCGCAGCGAGGTGCTCGTGGCGGGGGTCAAGGTCGCCACCCAGACCCCGCCGATCCGCTCCGGCCGCCGGGTCGTCTTCCTCACCCTGGACGACTCCACCGGTCCGGCCGACGCCACCTTCTTCGAGGACGCCCAGGGCCCGTACGCCGCCACCGTGTTCGGCTCGTGGCTGCTGCTGGTGCGCGGCGAGCTGCGCCGCACCGGCCCCCGCGGGGTCTCGTTGCGCGCCACCGGGGCCTGGGAGCTCCCGGCGCTCTGGGACGCCTGGGTCGACGGCGGGATCGAGGCCGTGCACGCGCTGATGGAGCCGCAGGACGAACCGGCCGTGGGCTTCGTCCGCGACGACGGCCCGGCCCGGGTCCTGGGCACCGGCCGCGACGACGGCGACGACCGCGGGCCGGCTGACGCCCAGGGACCGGAGGCCGAGCGCACCGAGGCGGCGCGGCGTCGGCTCGCGATCGCCGCGCGCCGGGGTGAGCCGCCGCCGCTCGAGCCGGAGCGGGGAACCGGCGCGGGTGCCGATCGTCCCGAGCACGAGCACGAGCACGAGCACGAGCTGGTGCCGGCCGCCGCGGTGCTCGAGACCGACCAGCCACGCGCACGTCGGGTCCTGGTGCACGCCAGCGGTTTCCGGCAGTCGCCCTACGCCGACATCCGGCCGGCCGGTGACGACGTCCGCTCCACCCGGGGACAGGTCCAGCAGTCCGAGGCCGACGCCGAGGAGCGCCGCCGGCGTCGGTCCGCCCCGCGCACGCTGTGGCACGCCAGCCCGGGCAGCTCGGGCCGGTGAGCGCGGTGAGTGCGGTGTCGGAGGGTCCTGCCGGGCCTGCCGGGCCTGCCGGGCGGCGGCACCGGGCCTGCCGGGCGGCACCGGGCCAGGCACCAGTGACCTGCGTACGCAGGACACTAGGCTGGAACGCGTGGACCACCAGCCTGTGCTCGCCGCCGGCATCGACGGCCTGCTGGAGCAGTGCGGCCCTGCTGCCGGAGGCACCCTGCCAGCGCGCGACGTCCTCGACCTCGGCGGCGGCACCGGTGGCCAGGCGGTCCGGCTGGCCGTCGCCGGACACCGAGTCACCGTCGTCGACCCCAGCCCGGACGCCCTGGCCGCCCTGGCCAGGCGCGCGGCCGAGGCGAGCGTGGCCGACCGGCTGCGCGGGGTCCAGGGCGACGCCGAGAACCTGGCCGACCTCGTCGCGGCAGGCAGCACCGACCTCGTCCTGTGCCACGGCGTGCTCGAGGTCGTCGACGACCCCGCGCTCGCCCTCGCCGCGGCCCGCACCGTGCTGCGCAGCACCGGTCGGCTCAGCCTGGTCGTGGCGCAGCGGCACGCGGCCGTGCTGGCCCGGGTCGCGTCCGGCCACCTGCGCGCCGCCGCGAACGTGCTGTCCGACCCCGACGGTCGTTGGGGCGCCGGCGACCCGTTGCTGCGCCGCTTCGACCTCGAGACCGTGGTCGCCCTCCTCGGGCGCACCGGCTTCGAGGCGCTACGGTCCGAGGGACTGCGCGTGTTCGCCGACCTGGTCCCCCGCTCCGCCCTGGCCGAGGGCGGCGCCGAGATCCTGCTCGTCCGGCTCGAGCAGGCGGTCAGCGGCAGCGGGGCCTTCCTCGACGTCGCCGCCCAGCTGCACGTGCACGCCGCGCCCCTGCCCGCGTCGGGGGACCGCCACGCCTGAGCCGACCACGCCCGAGCCGACCACGCCCGAGCCGACCACGCCGACCGCGCGGGTGGCCCCGCGATGAGCCGGGACCAGCTCGGTCGCACCGGCGGGTGGCTCGACGGCCGCCGCGAGGGCCAGGGCCTGACGACCGACGACACCGGGTGCCACGTCCTGCACGCCGACATGGACGCCTTCTACGCCTCGGTCGAGCTGATCGACCGCCCCGAGCTGAAGGGCCTGCCGGTCATCGTCGGGGCGGGCGGTGGCCGCGGGGTGGTGCTGTCGGCCACCTACGAGGCGCGGCGGGCCGGCGTGCACTCGGCGATGCCGATGTCGCGCGCGCGCCGGCTGTGCCCGACGGCGCAGGTGATCCCGCCCGACCACGCCCGCTACGCCGAGGTCTCCAGGAACGTGATGGAGGTGTTCCGCTCGGTCACCCCCGAGGTCGAGCCGCTCAGCCTGGACGAGGCCTTCCTCGACGTCTCCGGCGCCGTCCGTCGGCTCGGCACGCCCACCGAGATCGCCCAGCGGATCCGGGACCAGGTGGAGCACGAGCAGCGGATCACCTGCTCGGTGGGCGTCGCGGCGTCCAAGTTCGTCGCCAAGCTCGCGTCCTCGCGCTGCAAGCCCGACGGCCTGCTCGTCGTCCCCGAGACGCAGACCATCGACTACCTGCACCCGCTGCCGGTCGGGGCGCTGTGGGGGGTGGGGGAGAAGACCGCCGACCACCTGCACCGGCTCGGGCTGCGTACCGTCGGCGAGATCGCGCACACCCCGCGCGCCACCCTCGTCCGTGCCCTCGGCCAGGCCTCCGGCAGCCACGTGTACGAGCTGGCCTGGGGACGCGACCCGCGTCGCGTCGTCCGCGAGCAGGCGGAGAGGAGCATCGGTGCCGAGGAGACCTTCGGGGTCGACGTCGACGACCCCCAGGTGGTGCTGCGCGAGCTGTTGCGGCTGAGCGAGCGCACCGCGCGCCGGTTGCGCCTGGCCGGGATGTCGGGGCGCACCGTCGCCCTCAAGGTGCGGTTCGCCGACTTCACCACCATCACGCGCTCGCGCACGCTCCCCCAGGCCACCGACGTCGCCCGCGAGGTCTACGCCACCGCCCGGGGGCTGTACGAGGCGCTGCACCTCGAGCGGGCCCGGGTCCGGCTGGTGGGCGTGCGGGTCGAGGGCCTGGTCGAGGCCGGAGGGCAGCACCGGCAGCTGATGCTCGACGAGCGCGCGCAGGGGTGGCGCGAGGCCGAGCAGGCGGGCGACCGCGCCGCCGCCCGGTTCGGCTCGCACAGCGTGCGACCGGCCTCCCTGCTCGACCCCGGTGACGGCCCGCGGCGTCGGCGCGAGAGGGGTCCGCACGGCCTCCCGCCCACCCCTGGAGACCCCCCGCCGGCCTGACCGACGGGTCGCCGGCGCCCAGCGACAGGGCTGCGCGAAGGAGCCGTCGTACACCGACCACCGGGTTCGGGTTTCCCCCTGCCTCTCCCCGACATACCATGGGAGCAAGACCGGCCGCGAACCTCAGGTGCGCACGATCTTCCAGGAGGCACCGTGCCACTGTCAGACCACGAGGAGCAGCTGCTCTCCCAGATGGAGCAGCAGCTGCTGCACGACGATCCGAAGTTCGCCTCAGCCATGCGCGGGTCCGCCCGCGGCGCACGGGCGGGACACCGGATGGCGCTGGGCGCCCTGGCGGTCGTCGCCGGCCTCGCGCTGCTCGTCCTGGCCGTCACGGCCCAGATCCCCCTGCTGGCGATCCCCGGCTTCCTGGTCATGCTCGCCGGTGTCACCTACGCCTTCTCCCGTCCGAAGCAGGCGCCGTCCGGCCCGGTCGGCGTGGTGGGTCAGGACGGCTCCCCGCGCGCTCGTCGCACCGGCACGAGCAGCCGTTCAGGCTCCGCGTCGTCCGGCGGCGGCTTCATGGCCCGCCTCGAGGAGCGCTGGGAGCGTCGCCGCGGCGAGTGGCGCTGACCGCCGTCCCGCCTGATCCACCCGGGTGATCCAGGTCCCCTCGTCCCGCACCGCCCCATCACCCGCGCCTCTGCAGCCGAACGACACCTCGTCGTGCACACAGCGCGTCGGGACCGTGGGGGCCGCTGGCCAGGTGGCTGGTCCACCGGCTCGGTGGCGAGGAGCTCCTCGTCCTGCTGCCCGGCCAGACCGAGGAGCAGGCGGTGCTCGTGGCCGAGCGGATGCCCCAGGACATGCGGATCGAGCCCGTCGGCGGCCCCCCGGTCACGATGTCCACCGGCGTGACCACACTGCCGCCGGAGGCCATCGACGTCGACGAACGGCTCAAGGCCGCCGACTCGCCCTCTACGCCGCGAAGCCGAGCGCGACCCCGGACGCTGACCTCGGCGCGTCCCGTGGGCCGCTCACTCGCGCGGACGACGACGCGACAGCCGGCTCGACACCGTGCGGTCCCAGCGGTCCGCCAGCAGGCCCAGGCGTTGCACCCGGTCCCGCAGGTGCGCGGTCCCCGAGCGGGGCGCCAGCCGCGCCCGCCAGGTGTCGGCGCCCGGGCGCTGCCGGCTCACTGCCCGCACCACGACCTGGACGTCGTGCCGCAGACCGCGGTCGCTCAGCGGGTCCGCAGCGTGCGTGGTGGTCGGCGCGTCCAGGTCGAGGACGGTGACCGCGGTCTCGTCCCCGCCGGGCGCCCGGCCTCGCAGCAGCCCCGTGCCCGCGGGCGGCGCGTAGCGCTGCCGCTCGACCGCACGGGCGATCCGGCCGATCGAGGTGGAGGCGTCCTGGTCCAGGCTCTCCCCGACCAGCCGGGACGCCTGCCGGACGGTCAGGGCCGACGGGACGACGACGCCGCGGTCACCGATCTCCTCGAGCAGCGTCGTCCACGCGGCCTCGGCCCGGGCGGCCGGCGTGGTGGCCGAGGCCCACCGGCGTCGGCGCACCAGCAGCGCCGTGACGGCCGGCGCGGCCAGGACGACGAGCACCAGCAGCAGGGCGACGACGACCCGCCAGGGCACGGCGCGCAGCACGTCGGCCAGGCTCCGGTCGGTGCTGGTCTGCGGCGTCTCCGCCTCGCGCACGCCGATGGGTGCCGCGGCCGACGCGGACGTCGTCGGGGCGGTGGTGGTCGGGCCGTCCGTGGGTTCCGGCGCCGGCACCGCCCAGGACGGCACCGTGCCGGCGCGGGTGGCGGGCGTGGGCTCGAACCGCATCCAGCCGGCGCCCTGGAAGTACAGCTCCGGCCACGCGTGGGCGTCCTGCTGGGACACCCGGTACCGACCCGGCTCGACCTGCTCGCCCGGCAACCACCCGACGGCGACCCGGGCGGGGATGCCGAGCGAGCGCGCCATCAGGGCCATCGCCGAGGCGAAGTGCACGCAGTACCCGCTGCGCCGGTCGAGGAAGTCGGCCACGGCCGACGAGCCGTTCTCCGGAGGGGCGTCCAGGGAGTAGGAGAAGCCGCCGCCGCTGCGGAACCAGCTCTGCAACCGGGTGGCCTGCTCCAGCTCGCTGCCGTCGCCGGCCACCTGGCGGGCGGTGGTGCCGATCGTCTCGGGCGTGCCGGCGGGCAGGGCGGTCCAGCGGGTGAGGATGTCGGCCGGTGCCGGCCCCGCGGCGTCCAGGACCTCGGGGTCGGGCTCGACCATGAGGTGCTGCACCGAGTAGCGCAGGCCCTCGGTGGTCTCGACGTCGTCCCCGACGACGTTGAGCGTGGTCTCGTCGTAGAGCCAGTTGCCGATGATGTCGATCCGGGTGGG
>JBBQSN010000039.1:0-24037 GCA_038213835.1 Actinomycetales bacterium | reverse complement strand
GGGTCAGGTAGGCGTCGCGGACCTGGTCGGCCTGCCCCTGCTCGGTGGTGTCCTCGCCGAGGTGGTCGATGGTCACCGTCAGGCCGTCGTCGAGCAGTGCGGTGGTGGCCCGCACGGCGTCCTCGGTGTGCGCGCCGGAGACGAACCGCGCCACCACGTCGCGCGAGATCGGAGCGGTCTCGACCAGGTCGCGCAGGCGGTGGCTCTTGGCGGCCTGGAGGATCGGCGCCCGCAGCAGTGAGCTCAGCATGAGGATGAGCCTACGCGGGTCGCGACAGCCCCAGGTGCCGGTGGTTCACGGGGTCCGGCGCGGCAGGGTGGCGGCGCCGAGCGCGAGCGCGGCGACCACGAAGCCGGCGATCACCGCCAGCTCGGGGGCGATGCCGGGCCACGGGTCGGTGTCGCCCGCGACCTCGGTGAGGGCGTCGACCGCGTACGAGAGCGGCAGCACGTCCGAGACCCGGGCCAGGACGGTCGGTAGGTCCTCGCGCGGCACCAGCAGCCCGCAGAGCAGGAACTGCGGCAGCACGATCGCCGGCATCAGCTGCACGGCCTGGAACTCGGTGCGCGCCAACGAGCTGGCCCCCAGCCCGAGCGTGGTGCCGAGCAGCGCCACCGCGACCGCGATGACCACCAGCCACCACAGCGGCCCCGCCACGTCGAGGCCGCAGACGTAGTGGGCGAACAACGACGCCACCAGGGCCTGGACGACCGCCGCCCCGCCGATGGCCAGCGCGTAGCCACCGACCACGTCGGCCCGGTGCACGGGCAGCGTCATCAACCGCTCCAGCGTCCCGGTCTGCCTCTCGCGCAGGGTGGCGACGCTGGTGACCAGGAACATCACCACGAACGGGAACACCCCGAGCAGCTGGGCGCCGATCCGGTCGAAGACCGCGGTGCCGTCGAACACCCAGGCGAGCAGACCGATCAGGACGCAGGGCAGCACGACCACCAGCGCGATGGTGCGGTGGTCGTGCCGCAGCTGCGCCAGCACGCGCGCCGCGCAGGCCAGCGTGAGCCGGGGGTTCACGCCACCGCACCTCCCTCGACGTCGCGCTCGACCAGGGCCAGGAAGGCGCCCTCGGCGTCGGCGGCACCGGTGCGCTCCAGCAGGGCCGGCAGCGTGTCGTCGGCCAGCACCGCGCCCTCGCGCACCAGCACCAGGCGGTCGCACCGGGTCGCCTCGTCCATCACGTGGCTCGAGACCAGCAGGGAGGTGCCGCCCCGAGCGAGCCGCCCGAACAGGTCCCACAGGTCACGCCGCAGCACCGGGTCGAGCCCGACCGTCGGCTCGTCCAGCACCAGCAGGTTCGGCGAGCCGACCATCGCGGCCGCGAGCGAGACCCGCGAGCGCTGCCCCCCCGAGAGCCGGTCGACCATCGAGCCGCGCCGGTCGGCGAGGTCGACCTCCACCAGCACCCGCTCGACCGCCTCCCGCCCGACCCCGACCAGGGTCGCGAAGTACCGCAGGTTCTGCTCGACGGTGAGATCGGCGTAGACGCTGGGGCTCTGGGTCACGTAGCCCACCTCGCGCCGCAGCGAGGGGTGCCCGGCCGGACGACCGAGCACCTCCACCGTCCCGCCCGCCAGCCGCTGCACGCCCACCACCGCGCGCATCAGCGTGGTCTTGCCCGACCCGCTCGGCCCGAGCAGCCCGACCACCTGACCGGTGGGGACCGACAGGTCCAGCCCCGCCAGCACCTCCCGTCCGCCGCGGACCACCCGCAGGCCCCGGGCCTCCACCGCCATCGCATGTTTCCTCATGCGGGCTCGTCGTGGCTCGCCGACGCGACCGGCTCGAGCTCGACCACGTACCGCAGCAGCGCGAGGCCGGCGAGCTGGCTGACGGCGAGCGAAGCGGCCCGTACCGGGTCGGCAGCGCCGCCGACCACGGCCACCTGCGGGACCAGGTGCCCCAGCCGCTCCCGGTGCGCCGGCGGGTCCCAGACCTCGCAGAACGCGCGCAGCAGCCGCTCACCGATGCCGTCCGGGCCGCCCTCGACCACGCGGGCCACGAGTGCCGCCGGGTCGACAGGGAGCTCGAGCGCGGCGGCGAACAGCGACTCCTTGGACGCGAAGTAGTGCCGCACCAGCGCCGGGTCGACGCCGGCCCCACGAGCAACCGCGCGCACGGCGGCGCCGTCGAAGCCGTTGGCGGAGAACTCTTCTCGGGCCGCAACGATGATCGCCGCCCGGGTGTCGACCTCGGGTCGCGGGCCGCGACGCGGGCGGGTCACGCCTGGCGCCGGGTCGGCGCCCCCACGGCCAGGTGGCGGCGGGCGAAGTCCAGCGACTCGGACAGGTCGCGGTCACGGTCCACCGCGGTGCGGCAGCGCCGGGTGTTCACCTCGAGCACCACCACGCCCCGCCAGCCGCTCGTGGTGAGGTGCCGCAGCACCTCGGCGCAGGGCTGGGTGCCGCGTCCGGGGACGAGGTGCTCGTCCTTGGGCGAGCCCGAGCCGTCGGCCAGGTGCAGGTGCCGCAGTCGCGGGCCGAGCCGGCGCACCATCTCGAGCGGGTCCGAACCGGCCGTGGCCGAGTGGGACAGGTCGACGGTGACGTGGTCGTAGTCCTCGTCGGTGGGGTCCCAGCCCGGCAGGTACGCAGGGATCTCGCGCTGGCGCACCCGCCACGGGTACATGTTCTCGACCGCGACGGCGACGCCGCTCTCCTGGCCGATCCTGCGTACGCCCTCGACGAAGCCCTCGGCGTAGTCGCGCTGCCAGCGGAACGGCGGGTGCGCCACGACCGTGTTGGCGCCCAGCTCCTGCGCGAGGTCGACGGCGCCGGTGATCTTGGCCCACGCCTCCTTGCCCCAGACCCGCTGGGTGATCAGCAGCGTGGGCGCGTGCACCGCGACGATCGGCACGCCGTAGTGCCGGCTGAGCGAGGCGAGGGAGTCGGCGTCCTGGCTGAGGGGGTCGGTCCAGACCATCACCTCGATGCCGTCGTACCCCAGCCGTGCCGCGGTCTCGAACGCCACCTGGATGCCGACGGGGTACGTCGACGACGTCGACAGCGCGACGTCGATGCCCTCGGGGAGGGGCAGGTCTCGGACCACTCCCCCACAGTAGGTGGCCCTGAGCCGCGCGCCCCTCGTGGCCGCCGTCCGCGTGGTCCTGCGGCGGTCGGGCACGCGATCGGCCCGGCAGGTGCTGGAATGCGACCATGAGCCCGACGGCCCTCCTCGTCCTCCTCCTGCCCGCCGCCTTCCTCGTCCTGTTGTTCGTCGTGCTCCTGGTCCTGCGCCGGCGGATCCAGGACGCCCTGTTCCCCGGCTCCGGTGCCCGGGAGTGGGCCGACGTCGCGGCCGGTCTCAGCCTTCGGGAGCGCTGGGCGGTGGAGCGCGCGAACACGCGCGGACGGGCCGCCCCGAGCCCTCTTGCCGGTGCGGCGGTCGTGCGTGGTCGACGGACCGTCATGATGATCGACCGGATGCTCACCAGGGGCACCGGCGTCCGCCGGTTATGGCTTGGTTCCGCGGTCTTCTGGACCATCCTGCTGGTCCTGCAGCTCGCCCTCCTGGTCGAGGACCCCACCCGCTGGGCGCGTTGGACCCAGATCGCCCTGTCCGCTTACTGGCTGGCGTTCATCTGGTACCTCACTGGTCCACCACAACGCCGGCTGCTGGGACGCGTCCGGCGTTCGGTGCGGCTGAACGAGGAGCAGCTCGCTGACGGCGACCCTGTCAGCCGGCGCTGATCCAGTCGAGCCGGCGCAGGATGATCCCCTCGCGCAGCGCCCAGGGGCACACCTGGAGCTCCTCGACGTCGAGCAGCTCCATCACGGCGTGCGCCACCAGCGCACCGGCCAGCAGCTGCCGGGCCCGGCTCGCCGAGACGCCCGGGAGCTCGGACCGTTCGGCGGCGCTCGACGCGGCGAGCTGGGGCACCCGGTCGGCGAGGTCGTCGCGGCGCAGCATCCGCGCCGCGTAGGGTCCCTCGCTGCTGGGAGCCGCCCCGGTGAGGCGGGCCAGCGACCGCATCGTCTTGCTCGACCCCACCACGAGATCCGGTGCGCCGCCGCGGTTCAGGTCGCGGACCGCCTTGGCCACCGCGACCCGGACCAGCTTGCGCAGCGCCTTGACCTCGGCTCCCTTCGGCGGGTCGTGCGGCAGGTGCTCGCGAGTGAGCCGTCCCGCGCCCAGGGGCAGGCTGAGCGAGACGTCCGGGTCCTCGTCGGCCCCGACCGCGAGCTCCAGCGAGCCGCCCCCGATGTCCACGACCAGCAGGCGTCCGGCCGACCAGCCGAACCAGCGGCGGACGGCCAGGAAGGTCAGCCGTGCCTCGGCGTCACCGGTGAGCACCTGGAGGTCGACACCCGTCGCCTCCCGAACCCGGGCCAGCACCTCCAGACCGTTCGGGGCCTCCCGGACGGCGGAGGTGGCGAACGGGAGGATGTCCTCGCAGCCGGTGTCCTCGGCGACCCGGAGGGCCTCACCGACGAAGCGCACCAGCCTCTGCGCCCCCTCGTCGTCGATCCCGCCGTCGTCGCGCAGGTGCTCGGCGAGCCGGAGCTCGGCCTTGTGTGAGGTGGCCGGCCAGGGCCGCGCGCCGGGGCGGGCGTCGACGACGAGCAGGTGCACCGTGTTCGACCCGACGTCCAGCACTCCCAGCCGCATGCCGCGACGCTACTGGGTCTCCCCGTGGCCGTAGAGTCGTGTCCGTGCCGACGTCTCCCGAGACCTCCCTCGACGCCACCCGGGTCTGGGTCGAGTTCGCCGACCCCGAGACCGCCGAGGGTGAGGCCGCGACGCAGGTCTTCCGCGCCGACATCACCTGGCTCACCTCGAACTGGACCTGCATCTTCGGACGCGGCTGCCACGGCATCTACGCCGACCGCCCCCTCGACGGCTGCTGCACCCTCGGAGCGCACTTCAGCGACGCCGACGACGAGAAGCGGGTGCGCGCCGAGGTGAAGAAGCTCTCGGCCGACACCTGGCAGCGAGCCCCCCGGGCTCGTCGCAAGGACGGCGGCTGGGTCGAGCTCGACGCCGATGGCGCCCGCAAGACAAGGGTTCTCGACGGCGCCTGCATCTTCCTCAACGACCCGGGCTTCACCGACGCGAGCGGCAAGGAGCGGTCCGGCTGCGCGCTGCACCACCTCGCGGACGACGAGGGCTTCTCCTTCGTCAGGACCAAGCCGGACGTCTGCTGGCAGCTCCCCCTGCGACGCACCTACCGCACCGTCGAGCGCCCGGACGGCAGCTCCTATCTCGAGGTGAGCGTGGGGGAGTACGACCGCAGGGGCTGGGGCGAGGGCGGCCACGACCTGGACTGGTACTGCACCGGCAACCCCGAGGCGCACGTGGCGACGAACCCGGTCTACCTCTCGAACCAGGAGGAGCTCGTCGAGCTGGTCGGGTCGGCCGCCTACGCCGAGCTGGCCCGGCTGTGCGACCAGGCGATGGGCGTGCACAAGCGGCTGCCGCTGATGGTCCACCCCGCCACCGCCGCCCGGCGGGCCGCTCGCAGCTCCTGATCGAGGTCAGCAGCTCTGTGCCCCAGGGAGTCCTGAGTCGGTGCGACGTCTGACGGGATACCGTTCCCGGCATGACTCCACCGCCCGGCGACGACCTCCCGGGCGTCATCGCGAGCCCGAACATCTGGCAGTGGCCGGACGTCTACGAGCTGGAGAACCGCGGCGTCGACCCCGACGGCGAGATCGAGCGTGCGATGCGCGAGGTGCACGACTGGACCGGCGTCCACCTGCTCGACGTCGGGTGCGGCACCGGGTTCCACCTCGCGCGGTTCGCGGCGGACGCGGCCCGGGTCACCGGCGTCGAACCGCACCCTCCCCTGCTGGACGTCGCCCGACGCCGGGTGGTCGAGCTCGAACCCGTCACGCAGCAACGGATCTCGGTTCTCGCGGGGTCAGCCGCGAGCCTCCCCCTCGCTGACTCCTCGGTCGACGTCGTGCACGCGCGGTGGGCGTACTTCTTCGGTCCCGGCTGCGAGCCCGGTCTGTCCGAGCTGCACCGCGTCCTGCGCCGCGGGGGGACGGCGTTCCTCATCGACAACGACGCCACCCGGTCCACCTTCGGCTCCTGGTTCCGCCGGGCCCTGCCCTCCTACGACCCGGCCGCCGTCCGCCGCTTCTGGCGCCGCCAGGGCTTCACCCGGGTGCCGCTCGACATCCGCTGGCAGTTCCCGGACCGGCAGACCTTCGCCCGTGTCGTGAAGATCGAGTTCAGCGCCGCCATGGCCGACGCCGTGCTCTCCGAGCACCCCGGGACGGGCGTCGACTACGCCGTGGACCTCTGGTGGCGCCGCTACTGATCCCCTGCCGGCCGCCCGCGGGGCGCGGCTCCGGCCGGGTGTCGGACCGCGGACCTACGGTGGCCGGGTGAGGTCAATCGTGGTGAGCGGCACGTGAGCACCAAGGCAGTCCGGGCTGCACGCGCGGAGCGTCCCGGGTACCGGTGCGTCGAGTGCGGCTGGGTCGCGTCCAAGTGGGTCGGCCGATGTGGCGAGTGCCAGGCCTGGGGCAGCGTCGAGGAGGTCGGCGCCCCCACGGTGCGCACCACGCGCGCTGCCCGGGTCACCACCCCCGCCAGGCCGATCGACCAGGTCGACGTCGACTCCGCCCGCGCGGTCCCCACCCGGGTCGACGAGCTCGACCGGGTGCTCGGCGGCGGTCTCGTCCCCGGCGCGGTCGTGCTGGTCGCGGGCGAGCCCGGGGTCGGCAAGTCCACCCTCCTGCTCGACGTCGCCGGTCACGCCGCCGCCTCCGGGCGCACCGTCCTGTACGTCACCGGCGAGGAGTCCGCCTCGCAGGTGCGGCTGCGGGCCGAGCGGATCGGGGCGATGCGGCCGAAGCTCTTCCTCGCCGCCGAGACCGATCTGGCCACCGTGCTCGGGCACGTCGACGAGGTTCAGCCTGACCTGCTCGTCGTCGACTCTGTGCAGACCGTCAGCTCCGCCCAGGTCGAGGGCCAGGCCGGCAACGTCTCCCAGGTCCGCGAGGTCGCGGCCGCGCTGATCCGGGTGGCCAAGGAGCGCGACATGGCCACCCTGCTGGTCGGTCACGTCACCAAGGACGGCTCGATCGCCGGCCCGCGCACGCTCGAGCACCTCGTCGACGTCGTCTGCCAGTTCGAGGGCGAGCGGCACTCACGGCTGCGGCTCGTGCGCGCCGTGAAGAACCGCTACGGCCCGACCGACGAGGTCGGCTGCTTCGACCTCTCGGAGGAGGGCATCGTCGGGCTCACCGACCCGAGCGGGCTGTTCCTGTCCCGCACCGACCTGCACGCCCCCGGGTCGTGCGTCACGGTCACCCTGGAGGGTCGCCGTCCGCTCGTCGCCGAGGTGCAGGCGCTGGTCGCCCCCACCGAGGCGAAGAACCCGCGCCGCGCCACCAGTGGGCTCGACTCGTCCCGGGTCTCGATGGTGCAGGCCGTGATCAGCGCCCGGATGCGGATAGCCCTGCTCGGGCAGGACGTCTTCGTCTCCACGGTCGGCGGGGTGAGGATCGGGGAGCCTGCGGCCGACCTCGCGATCACCCTCGCCCTGGCATCTGCCGCCCTCGAGGTGGCGCTGCCACCGCGGATGGTGGCCTTCGGCGAGGTCGGGCTGTCGGGCGAGGTGCGTCCGGTGCCGGGGCTGGGGCGGCGCCTCGCCGAGGCCGCCCGGCTCGGCTTCACCACCGCGGCGATCCCGCTCGGCGGCACCGTCGCGGTGCCCGTCCCGGCCGGCATGAAGGTGATCGAGATCGGCCAGGTCGTCGAGGCCATCCGGCTCGGTGTGCTCCCGCGCACCCGGCGGGGCCGTGACCAGTGACCCGCCCCGCAACGTGACCTGCACGAGACCTACGGGCGACTCGCGCCCCGATAGTCTTCCGGCGTGGTGAGCGAGCGCGACGAGGACGACATGCTGCGCGCCACCCTTGCCGCAGCCGCTCCGGGCACCGAGCTGCGCGACGGCCTCGAGCGCATCCTGCGCGGTCGCACCGGCGCCCTGGTCGTGCTCGGCGCCGACCGCAGCGTCGAGGCCCTCAGCACCGGCGGCTTCGTCCTCGACGTCGACTTCTCGGCCACCCGGCTGCGCGAGCTCGCCAAGATGGACGGTGCGATCGTGCTGGACCGCGAGGCCACCAAGATCCTGCGCGCCGCCGTCCAGCTCGTCCCGGACCCGACGATCGAGACCTCGGAGTCGGGTACCCGGCACCGCACGGCCGAGCGGGTCGCCAAGCAGACCGGCTTCCCGGTCATCTCGGTGAGCCAGAGCATGCACATCGTCGCGCTCTACGTGGGCAACCGGCGGTACGTCCTGGAGGGCTCGGAGGCCATCCTCGGCCGGTCGAACCAGGCGCTGGCCACCCTCGAGCGCTACAAGGCCCGCCTCGACGAGGTCACCGGGACCCTGTCGGCGCTCGAGATCGAGGACCTCGTCACCGTGCGCGACGTCGCAGCCGTGGTGCAGCGGCTCGAGATGGTGCGCCGCATCAGCGACGAGATCGCCGGGTACGTCGTCGAGCTCGGTGCTGACGGCCGGCTGCTCTCGCTCCAGCTCGACGAGCTGATCGGCGGGGTCGGGCCCGACCGCGAGCTGGTGATCTCCGACTACCTCGAACAGACCCGCCACGACCGCACCGTCCAGCAGGTGCTCGACGACCTCGGCAAGATCGACCCCACCGAGCTGGTCGACCTCGCTCAGGTGGCCCGGGTTCTCGGCCTCACCGGCGGCGGCGAGTCGCTCGACGGCGCCGCCAGTCCGCGCGGCCTCCGGCTGCTGCACAAGATCCCCCGGCTCCCGGGCGCGATCGTGGAGCGGCTGGTGGAGCACTTCGACGGCCTGCAGAAGCTGCTGGCGGCCGGCATCGACGACCTCATGACCGTCGACGGCGTGGGCGAGCAGCGGGCACGCGCGGTGCGCGAGGGTCTCTCGCGGCTGGCCGAGTCGAGCATCCTCGAGCGCTACGTCTGACCGGTCAGGGAGCTCCGCCCCCCGACAGACCAACGGGCACGGGCAAGGTCACGGTCGACAGCGTTCCGCCACAACACGCTTCGGCGGTCAGCCGGTGACCTGCAGCACCAGCGGCTCGCTGGTGATCTCGCCGGCCCGGGCGGTCAGCTGGTAGGTGCCGGCCTTCAGCGCGGGCAGCCCCTCGACGCAGCCGTCCGCCGAGCGCACCAGGGTCCACTCCACGCTCGAGGCGAGCATGCCGCCCTCGCCCGGGTCGACCGTGCTCGGTCGGCTCTCGGCCCCCTCCTGGCAGTCGTCGGAGGACCAGATCCGGTCCTCGCCCGACACCACGAGCAGCTCCAGGGCGGCGGACCCGGCGTCCAGGGTGCACGGGGCCTTCCTGGTGTTGGTGATCGTCATCCCGAGCTTCGCGGTGCTGCCGAGCGGGTAGGAGGCGGCGTCGGCCGTGGCCACGACGGCCGTGCCGTCGGCGCTGCAGGCGGGAACCTCGCCCTCGCCCTGGGCGGTGCTCGCGTCGGCGGCGGTGCTCGGTGCCGCCGTCGTCTCGGCCGGGTCGGCGGCGGGCGCGCTGGTCACCGGGGTCCCGGGCGCGGTGGTCGGGTCGTCATCACCTCGGAGGGCGCCGACAGCGGCGCTGACGCCCCACACGACCAGGGCCACCACGACGACCGCGAGGACGGCGGCGACCATCCGGCGGCGCCAGTAGACGTTCGGCGGTCGGTCTCCCACCGGGTGCATGACCGTGCTCACGCCACCACGGTAGGCAGCCGGGCGCCCAGCGGGCTGTCGCCACGCCGTGGCACGATCGGGAGCACCGTGAACGCACCACCTGCAGGTCCCGCACGCCGTGAGGCCCGCCCGCACAGCGGGCCGCCGTCCGGTGCCTCCCTGAGCAGCCTGCACGGGAGCGTCCTGGCCTGGTACGGCACGCAGGCGCGTGACCTGCCGTGGCGCCGCCCCGGCACCACGCCGTGGGGCGTGCTGGTCAGCGAGGTGATGCTCCAGCAGACCCCGGTCGCGCGCGTGCTGCCCGCCTGGGAGGCCTGGACCACCCGCTGGCCGACCCCGGCCGACCTCGCCGGCGCCGCGCCCGGCGAGGCGGTGCGCGCCTGGGACCGGCTCGGCTACCCGCGCAGGGCGCTGCGGCTGCACGCCGCCGCCGTCGCCATGGTCGAGCGGCACGACGGCCGGGTGCCCGAGGCCCGCGACGACCTGCTCGCGCTGCCGGGGGTGGGCGGTTACACCGCGGCCGCCGTGCTCGCCTTCGCGTTCGGCCGCCGGGCCGCCGTCGTCGACACCAACGTGCGGCGGGTGCACGCGCGGCTGGTGAGCGGCGAGGCGCTGCCGGCGCCGGCCCTGACGTCCACGGAGACCCGGCTGGCCGAGGCCCTGCTCCCGTCCGACGACGCGACCGCGGCCACCTGGTCGGTGGCCGTGATGGAGCTCGGCGCGCTGGTCTGCACGAGCCGCAGCCCCCGCTGCGGCGTCTGCCCGGTGCAGCGGTCGTGCGCGTGGGTGGGTGCGGGGAGCCCCCCGGCCCAAGGTCCGGCGCGCCGCGGCCAGGCCTGGGACGGCACCGACCGGCAGGTGAGGGGCAGGCTGCTGGCGGCGCTGCGCGCGTCGCCCACGCCGGTGCCGGCCGAGCTGCTGGCCGCGCAGTGGCCCGACGGCACCCAGCGCGAACGCTGCCTGGACTCCCTGCTCGACGACGGCCTCGTGGTCCAGGTCGGCGACGACTTCGCCCTACCCGGGGAGGTGGCCTCGTGACCGACGCCGCGGACGCAGGGGCACCCGAGGGTCAGCGGGGCGACCTCGCGGATGCCCTGGCCGAGCGCGCCCTGGCCCGCGCGGCCACCGGCGCGGCGACCGCCGGGACCGCCCTCGGGCTGCTGGCGCTGGTGTTCGTGCTGCTCGCCGGTGGTCGGCTGGACGCCACCAGCCTGCCGCAGCTGCTCGTGCTCGGGACGGGGCAGCTGGCGGGCCTCGCGGTCGCGTGGTCGGCGTCGGCGCGGCTGCGTGCCGTCCGGACCGCGCCCGGGACGGGTCCGGGTCACGCGAGCGGTGCGGCCGGCGTGCTCGGCCGGACCGTCGCCGTCGTGCCCGCGGTCGGGGCGGTGCTGGCGGTCGGCAGCATCGCGCTGCTGACCCCGCGCAGCGCGTCGGCGTTCTCGGCCGTGCTCGCGCTGGCGCTGCTCACCCAGCTCGCCCTGGTGCTGCACGTGCTGCGCCGCCCGCTGCTGCGGGCCGCCATCCGGCCGGTCTGAGCACCCGCGGCGACGCCTGCCACCCGCCTCCCGCCTCCCTCCTCCCGCCTCAAATCACAGCCGCCGCAGCATCCGGGTGTTCCCGAGGGTGTTCGGCTTGACCCGGGCCAGGTCGAGGAACTCGGCCACGCCGTCGTCGTGCGAGCGCAGCAGCTCGGCGAAGACCTCGGGCTCCACCGGGGTGCCCTCGATGATCTCGAACCCGTGCCGGCCGAAGAACTCCACCTCGAAGGTGAGGGTGAACAACCGGGTGATGCCCAGGGTGCGGGCCCGGGCCATCAGGGCCTCGAGCACGTCGTGGCCCACCCCCTGGCCGCGGACGTCAGGGCCGACGGCCAGGGTGCGCACCTCGGCGAGGTCCTCCCACATCACGTGCAGCGCCCCGCACCCGACGAGCAGGCCGTCGCGCTCCACCACGACGAACTCCTGCAGCGCCTCGTAGTAGCTGACCGCCTCCTTCGCCAGCAGGATGCGGCGCTCGACCAGCGGGGCCACGAGGGAGCGGATCGCACGGACGTCTGCGGCGCGGGCGGCGCGCACCAGGGTGCTCATGCCGAGGAATCATGCCAACCCCCGGCGACTTGTAGGGTGCGAGCCCCGGACCGCGGTCGCGGTCGGCACGCCCGAGGAGCAGCAGATGACGCACGGCACCCCGCCCCGACGCCGCGACGCCACCTGGCTCGTGGCCCTCGGTGCGGCGCTGTGGGGCACCGACGCCCTGCTCCGCATCCCCCTGCTCGGAGCCTCGTACCCAGCAGCGACGATCGTCTTCCTCGAGCACCTCGTCATCGTGCTCGTGACGCTGCCGTGGGTGCTGCCGGCACTGCGGGCGTTCGCCGGCGCCTCGGGCCGCACCCAGGCCTCGGTCGTGGTGATCGGCGCGGGCGCCTCGGCCCTGGCCACCGTGCTGTTCACGCAGGCCTTCGTCTACGCCCCGCAGGACAGCGCGGCGATCACGCCGGTCGTGCTCCAGAAGCTCCAGCCCGTGATCGCCGTGCTGGTGGCCTGGTGGCTGCTCAAGGAGCGGATCACGCTGCGGTACCCGCTGTTCCTCGTCCCGGCCCTGGTCGGCGCCTGGCTGCTGGCCTTCCCGTCGCCGCTCGACGTCTCGGTCGCGGCCGGTCTCGCGGCGGCCCTGGCGATCGGCGCCGCGGCGCTGTGGGCCACCGGCACCGTGCTCGGACGCCTCGCCGGCGCGGAGATCGGGCTGCGCGACCTCACCGTGCTGCGGTTCCTCATCGGGTTGCCCGCGTCCCTGGTCCTGGTGCTCGCACTCGGCGATCCCCTCACGGTCGCTGTCCGCCACGTGCCCGTCGTCGCCGCCCTCGGCCTGGTGCCCGGCCTGCTGGCGATCGCGCTCTACTACCGCGGCCTGCGCAGCACGCCCGCGAGCCGGGCCACCCTGGCCGAGCTCGCGTTCCCGCTGACCGCCGCGGTGGTGGGCGTCCTGTTCCTCGGCAGCACGCTGACCAGCACGCAGTGGGCGGGTGCGGCGGTCGTCGCTGGGTCGGTCACCGCCCTCGGCCTGCACGAGCGCTTCTCACGGCGCAAGGCCGTCGCGACGCCGGCTCCCGTCGAGGACGCCGTGCCCGTACCGGCGGACGCCCCGTGAGCGGACGCAGCGAGCGAACCGGACAGCACAGCCCCTCGGTCGCGGCGAGGAACGAGCCGTGACCGCCTCCCGGGGCGTGCTGGTCACGGGCGCCTCCCGCGGCATCGGCGCGGCGGTGGCCCTGGCTTTCGCCGCGCGCGGTGACCGGGTGGCCGTGCACTACCGCGGCGCACGTGACCGGGCCGAAGGGGTGCTGGAGTCGCTGCCCGGCGACGGGCACCTGCTGGTGCAGGGCGACCTGGCCGACCCGGAGGCGGTGCGCGCCTTCGTGCGCGAGGCCTCCCGCGGTCTCGGCCGGGTCGACGTCCTGGTCAACAACGCCGCCCTCTTCACCGACGACCCCGCCGCGCTCGCCGGCGGCGGCAGCCGCCGGGTCGACCACCGGGTCGACGAGGCCGACTACGACGATTGGGTCGCCGCGTGGCGCCGCACGGTCGAGGTCAACCTGCTGGGGACGGCGAACGTCACCTGGTGCGTGGTGCGGCAGATGCTCGACGTCCCCGCCTTGGACGGCGTCCCGACCGGCCGGGTCGTCAACGTCGGCTCCCGAGGTGCGTACCGCGGCGAGCCGGACGTGCCGGCGTACGGAGCGTCGAAGGCGGCCGTGCACGCCCTCGGTCAGTCGCTCGCGCTCTCGCTCGGGCAGCACGGCATCTCGGTCGCCAGCGTCGCCCCGGGCTTCGTCGCCACCGACATGGCCAGCACCGTGCTCGACGGGCCGACCGGAGACGCCGTCCGCGCGCAGTCGCCGTTCGGCCGGGTCGCCGAGCCGGAGGAGGTCGCCGCCGCCGTGCTCTACCTCGCCGACCCGTTGGCGCAGTGGGCCTCCGGAGCCGTGCTCGACCTGAACGGAGCCTCGTACCTGCGATGAGCGGTAGCATCTCCGAGGACGTATGCCTACGCTCGCGCTGTGCGCACCACGCCGCGCGTCGCGCTGCTCGGACCGGTCTTCCTCGTGTCCGCCTGTGCCGCCCTGCCGATCAGCGCGCCGGGCGGGATCGACGGCCCGGTGCTCACCTCCGACCGCCCGGGCGCGGGCTCCGGAGGGATGGACGCCATCGTGGCCGGCGGGCTCGTGCTCGAGGACGGGTGCCTCTACCTCGCACCCGGTGACGCCTTCGACGAGGTGCCGCCGGATCAGCGCTACGCGGTGATCTGGCCGTACGACACTCGGTGGGACGCCGAGGCCGAGGCGGTGCTGCTGAGGAACGGGGAGAGCGTCGTGGTGGGAGACGTCGTGACGGGCGGCGGCGGCTACGTCACGCCGGAAGCCGGAGCCGGGGTGACGCAGGAGGTCGCGGACGAGGCGCTGCGGTGCGCGCAGAACGCCTCCCCCGGTGAGGTCGCCGTGTTCAACGCCGGGTCCGCCGTCGAGCGCGGCTGACGCCCCGTCCGACCCTGGTTCGAGCCTGGGCTCCTGGACGTCAGCGGTCCTTGGTGCTGAACGCGGCGTCGAACGAGGTGGAGGGCTGGTCGACCTGGGTGCGGCGGACGAACTCGACTGCCTCGGCGGCGCCGGACAGGCGGTCCATGCCGGCGTCCTCCCACTCGATCGAGATCGGGCCGACGTAGCCGATCGCGTTCAGGGTGCGGAAGCACTCGTCCCAGTTCACGTCGCCGCGGCCGATGGACACGAAGTCCCAGCCCCGGCGCGGGTCGCCCCACGGCAGGTGCGACGACAACCGGCCGGCACGGCCGTTGCCGACCTTCATACGGGTGTCCTTGCAGTCGACGTGGTAGATCCGGTCCCGGAAGTCGTACAGGAACGCGAGCGGGTCCAGCTGCTGCCAGACCATGTGGCTGGGGTCCCAGTTCAGCCCGAACGCCTCGCGGTGCCCGATCGCCTCGAGGGTGCGCACGGTCGTCCAGTAGTCGTAGGCGATCTCGCCGGGGTGCACCTCGTGCGCGAACCGCACTCCGACCTCGTCGAAGACGTCGAGGACCGGGTTCCAGCGGTTCGCGAAGTCCTCGTACCCGGCCTCGATCCGCTCCGCCGGGACCGGCGGGAACATCGCCACGTACTGCCAGATCGACGACCCGGTGAAGCCGACGACGGTCTTGACGCCGAGCTTGGCTGCCGCGCGAGCGGTGTCGGCCATGTCGTCCGCCGCCCGCTGCCGGACGCCCTCGGGCTCGCCGTCGCCCCAGATCCGCGCCGGGAGGATGTCCTGGTGCCGGAAGTCGATCGGGTCGTCGCACATCGCCTGGCCGACCAGGTGGTTCGAGATCGCGAACACCTGGAGCCCGTGCCGCTCCAGGATCTCCCGACGGCCGTCGACGTAGGAGTCGTCGGAGACGGCCTTGGCGACCTCGAAGTGGTCGGCGCTGCAGGCGATCTCGACGCCATCGTAGCCCCACGAAGACGCCAGCCGACAGACCTCCTCGAACGGCAGATCTGCCCACTGACCGGTGAACAGGGTGACAGGACGCGGCATCACGACTCCTTCGTGCGTGGTGGTGCGGACAGCATCCCAGCCGGGCGCTGCACCCCCCGGAGGAAGTGCAGTCCGTCGCGGGCGAGGTCGTCCTGGCTGGCGGCGAGCGGCCGCCAGATCGAGGCGGCGGTGGCGATCGAACTGTTGTGGGCGGTGAACGACTCGATGCAGAGCGGACCGGTGTACCCGGTGCCGTCGAGGGCGTGCAGGATCGCGGGCCAGTCGAGGTGGTCGCTGCCCGGGGCGCCGCGGTCGTTGGCGCAGACCTGGACGCCGGCGACGTGCGAGCCGGCCAGGGTGACGGCCTCGACGACCGAGCGCTCCTCGATGTTCTGGTGGTAGGTGTCGAGCAGGATGCCGCAGCCGGGCCCGAGCAGCGGCCCGAGCGCCTCGAGCGCCTGCTCCACGGTGTTCAGCACGCTGGTCTCGTACCGGTTCAGCGGCTCGACCGCAACGGTGACGTCGGCCGCGACCGCGTGCTCGACGACCGGGGCGAGGTTCTCGCGCAGCTCCTCGTACACCGCGGCACGCTCGCCCTCGGTCATCCGCCAGGTGCGACCCACCGAGGCGTAGGCAGGTCCGCCGACCACCCGGGCGCCAACGGCCGCCGCGACGTCGACGCAGTGCCGCAGGTAGTCCTGGGTGGAGCGGACGGTGGTGGCGTCGGCAGCCACCAGCTCGCGGCCCGGCGAGGTGACCAGGCAGGTGGTGGCCCCCAGGCCGAGGTCGTCCAGCACGAGGCGCGCCGTGGCAGGGTCCCAGTCGCCGGGGTTCTCGACCGGGAGCTCCAGGACGTCGAACCCCCAGCCGGCGACGCGCCGGGCGAGGTCGACCAGCGTCGCGTCGTCGAGCGGCGACGCCCACACCCAGGTACTGACGCCGAGGAGGTGCTGCACGGTGGGACTCCTTCGGGGGGAGGGGTGTGGACGGTGGTGCTCCCGGTGGTCGGCGGGCCGCAGGGGGCCTACCGACCACCGGGTCGGGCCCAGTTCGGGCCCGGTTCGAGCCCAGGTCGGGCTCAGACGGTCAGCGGTTCTCCCACACGTCCGGGAAGCCCGGGAGGTCTTCGCCGCCGAACTTGGCGTAGTGCAGGCTCGGCATGTCCTTGTTCAGGTCGAGGTACTCGTCGCGGTCCTCCTCGGTGATGGGCGACTGCGGGAGCACCCACTCCTTCGGGACCTCCTCGCCGGCCCAGATCTGCTGGGCGGCCAGGACCGGGGTGCGCCACTGGAAGTTGGAGTACACCGGGGAGATCGCCGTCATGTCGGTCTCCTGCCACTTGCGCATGAAGCTGAGCTCGTCCTCGCCCACCATCACCGGGTAGTCCTTGCCGGCGTCCTCGAACGCCTCGACGGCCGCGACGGCGCCGTCACCGGCGTCCATCCAGATGCCGTCGACGTCGCCGCGCTGCAGGTACTGCGTGACGATGTCCTTGATCTTCGCGCCGTCACCACCGGTGAACTCGGCGCCCACGACCTCGAGCCCGGAGTCGTCGAAGATCGTCGACGCGGCGGCCCAGCGGTTCTCCAGGACGTCGACGCCCGGGAGGATGCGCAGCGCCAGGACCGTGTCGCCGTCCTCGAGGTTCTCCACGAGGAACTCGGCGCCGTCGGCGCCGTAGGCGTAGCCACCGATCGGGTGGATGAACGTCGCCATGCAGTCCGAGTTCACACCCCGGTCGAAGACGATGACCGGGACGCCGCTGGCGCAGGCTGCCTCGACCGCGGGCGTCAGGGTGGCGGTGGTCGACGGCGAGATGATGATCGCGCCGCAGTCGCCGGCGTCGATGAACGCCTGGATGTCGGAGATCTGCTTGTTGTCGTCATCTGCCGCGTCCGAGACCCGGAACTCACCGATCACGCCCTCCTCCTGCAGCACCTCCACCTGCTGCTGCATGGTGATGAACCCGGTGACGCGCCACGGGTTCGAGACCGAGGCGTTCGAGAAGCACAGGGTCTGCGCCCCGGTCTTGGCGAAGGCGCTGGTGTCGCTCATCTCGGGCTCGATGGCCTGGAGCCACGGCGTGGCCTCGTCGCCCTCGGGCTCGACGTCGCGCTGGGCCAGCTCCTTCTCGAAGTCCGCCTGGACGAAGAAGTCGGTGTCGATCTCGTTGCCCTCGCCGCCGGCCTCACCTCCGCCGCCGTCGCTCTCCGACACGCTCGCGCTGTCGGTGGGGGTGTCGGTCGTGCAGCCGGTCAGGGCCAGCAGGCCCGCAGCCGCGGCCGCGGTGACCAGAACTCGTCCTCGTCGCATGGTCGTACCTCTCGCTCGTCGCTTCGTTCTCGATCTGGTGGTCAGGTGGTCCTCGGTCCGGCGGCGGACGGTTCCGTCGCCGGGTGCGCGAGGTGCGGGTACCGGCCCCGCGCCGGGCTACCCGACCGGCTCCGGCGTCGGTACCGGTGCGGCCGTCGCCGTTCCTCGTCGGGGAGGTCTGCGGGTGCCGCTGAGCTGGGGGGCCGCCAGCGCCACGGCGGCGATGATGATGACCCCCTGCACCGCGGGGCGAGCGGTCGACGGCAGCCCCAGCTGGTTGAAGAGCGTGAACAGCGCCTCGAGGACGATCGCACCGCCCATCGCAGCGCTGACGAATCCCTTGCCGCCGCCCAGCGCGACCCCCCCGAGCACGACCGCGGTGATCGCGACGAACTCGAGCCCGGTCCCGACCTGGGCGGTGACACCCGCGTAGCCGCCGATGAGGATCGCGGCGACGGTGGCCAGCAGGCTGGACAGCACGAACGCCCCGGTGCGCACCAGTGCCACCCGGATGCCGCTGAACGACGCCGCCACCGGGTTGTCGCCCACGGCGAGCAGGGTGCGGCCGAAGGGCGAGCGCATCAGCAGCACCGCCAACGCGCCCACGGCGAGCATCACGAACAGCGACCACGGCACCAGGCCGATCGCGCCGGCGTCGATCCCGCCGCGACCCGGCTGCCGGAACGCCTCGGTGAGCGCCCCGGTCGGGGCGCCGCCGGTCCAGAGCCGGATCGCGCCGTACAGCACCAGCATCATGCCGAGCGTGGTGATGAACGACGGCACCCTGAGCAGGGTCGTCACCAGCCCGTTGACCACGCCCACGAGCAGGCCGAACACCAGCATGAGGAACAGCACGGGCACGGTGCGCGAGTCCTCGCCGTCGAGCAGCTTGGCCGCGATCACGACCTGCGCCCCGACCAGCGACCCGACCGAGAGGTCGAACTCGCCGGAGGCGATGACGAAGTACTGCCCGGCGGCCAGGATCACCAGCGGTGCCGCCTTCTTGACGAAGGCGAGCATCGAGGAGGGTTCGGCGAAGCTCGGGTTGATGACGAAGACCACGGCGAAGATCAGCACGAGGAGCGCTGCGGCGGTGGCGGTCCCGCCCGAGAGGACCGAACGCAAGGGGTTGCCCTTCACGAGGTCACCTCGGCCTTCGTCGTCCCTGTGCGGGGTGGGGGTGCGGCAGGGACCGGGTCGGGGCCATGACCGCCGCCTCCGCGGAACCGGGCACGGGACGAGGTGGGGTCGATCTGGCGACGGGCGTACAGGGCGACGGCGACGACGATGATCGCGCCGCGCAGCACGTCCTTGAAGAACGGGTCGACCTGCAGGACGTTGAAGGCGGTGTCGAGCGTGGCCAGGATCAGGACGCCGCCCACCGTGCCGGCCACCGACCCGCGACCGCCCAGCAGCAGCGTGCCACCGAGGACGACGGCCGCGATCGAGTCGAGGTCGTAGCCGAGCGAGTACACCTGCGCGCTCCCCGTGCCGAACCGAGCGGCGATGAGAAGGCCTGCGACACCGGCCATCACGGAGCAGAGCACGTGCGCGGTGATCACCGTGCGCCCGGTGCGGACCCCCGACAGCCGGGCCACCTCGTCGTTCCCGCCGACCGCGAACATGTGGTAACCGACGCGGGTGCGCTGCAGCAGGATCCACCCGAGCACCGCGAGCACCAGCATCACCGCGGTGGAGAGCGGGACGATCGCGATCCGCATGTACCCGAACAGCTGGAACGCCTCGGGCACGGCGCCGGACGGGCCCTTGTACCGGGTGTCCAGGTAGGCCTTGAGCAGCAGCCCCGTCCCCAGCGTCGCGATGAACGCGTTCACCTTCAGGCCCGTGATGACCAAGCCGTTGACGAGACCGACCAGCGCGGAGACGCCCAGCGCCGCACCGGCGCCGAGAACGATCCTGTTCGGGTCGCCGTTCATCGTGGTGGCTGCGACGAGGCTCGACAGGGCCATCACGTAACCGACCGAGAGGTCTAGGGAGCGGCAGAGGATCACCAGGGTCTGGCCGATCGCCACGAAGCCCAGCAGGCTCGAGCGGGTCAGCATGTCGACCGTGTTGGCCTGCGAGAGGAAGCTGCCGCCGCGCGCTGCCACCAGTGCGGTCGAGATCACCAGCAGCGCGACCAGCGCCGCGTAGACGATCGCCGTCGTGCCGACGCGCGGCAGGCCCGGCGACGCGACCCTCACGTCAGGCTCCCGGTGGCCATCGTCATGATCTCCTCCTCCGGGGAGCCGCCCGGCAGCTCGCCGGCGACCCGCCCGTCGTGCAGCACCACGATCCGGTCGCACATCCCGATCAGCTCGGGCAGCTCGGAGCTGATCACCAGCTGGGCCACCCCCTGGGTGGCCAGCTGGCGCATCAGCTCGTACACCGCGCGCTTGGCCCCGACGTCGATGCCACGGGTCGGCTCGTCCAGGACGATCACGCCGGGATCGGTGACCAGCCACTTGGCCAGCACGACCTTCTGCTGGTTGCCGCCCGAGAGGTACCGGACCTCCTGGTCGAGCCCGCGGGAGCTGAGCTCCAGGGAGGTCAGCACGCCGGGGATCCGCCGCGCCGCGCGTGAGGAGGACCGCGGCATGACGGCGTCGAGGACGACGCGGGCGTTCGCCATGATCGACTGCCGCAGCACCAGGCCCTGGGCCTTGCGGTCCTCGGTGACCAGCGCGATGCCGGCGCGTACCGCCTGGCGGGACGAGCGCAGCCGCACGCGCGAGCCGTCGATCCGCACCTCGCCGCGGGTGAACGGGTCGACCCCGAACAACGCGTGCGCGATCTCGGTGCGGCCGCTGCCCTGCAGGCCGGCCAGGCCGACGATCTCACCGGCGCGCACCTCGAGGTCGATGCCGTCGAGCTGGAGGTTGCCGCCCCCGCTGATCTGCACCCGCACGTCGCCCACGACGGTGCCGGCCGGCTTGTCCGGGAAGAACCCGGAGAACGAGCGGCCGACCATCGCCTTGACCAGGCCGTCGGTGGTGATCTCCGAGGTGCCACCCGTGCGCACGAGGGCGCCGTCCTTGAGGACCGTGATCCGGTCGCACAGGTCGAAGATCTCCTTCAGGCGGTGCGAGACGTACAGGATCGCCACGCCGCGGGCGCTCAGCTCTCGCACCATCCGGTACAACAGCTCGACCTCGTTGTCGGACAGGGCGGCGGTCGGCTCGTCCATCGAGATGATCCGTGCGTCCTGCGAGATCGCCTTGACGATCTCGACGACCTGCTGCTGCGCGACCGAGAGCGACCCCACACGGGTCCGCGCGGTGAAGCCCGCGACGCCGAGACCCTCCATCAGATCGGCGGTCTCGCGCACCATCCGCTCGCCGTCGACGAGTCCGCGCCGGCTCGGCTCGCGACCGAGGAAGACGTTCTCCGCGACGCTGCGCTCCGGGAGCAGGTTGAACTCCTGGAAGACGGTGGAGACACCGGCCGCCTGGGCCTGCAGCGGGTGCTCGAACTGCACCTGCTCACCGGCCAGCTCGACCGTGCCGGCGTCGGCGCGGTACACCCCCGCGAGGATCTTCATCAGCGTGGACTTGCCCGCACCGTTCTCGCCGACCAGCGCGTGCACCTCGCCGGCGCGCACCTCGATGTCGACGCCGTGCAGCACCTCGTTGCCGAGGAACGACTTGCGGATGCCCGACATCCGCACGAGCACCTCGTGCTCGCGTCCCCCGGGGGCTGCGTCCTCGGCCAGGTCGGTCACGGGGTGGCCACCTCCGTCCATGCTCCGTCGTCCTCGGCCGAGGTGAGGACCGCCTCGACGACGGCTGCCGAGCGGACGCCGTCCTCGAAGGTCGGTAGGCCGTCGCGGTGCCCGCCCGACACCGTGGCGTAGGTGTCGGCGACGAAGGCGTCGAAGCAGTCCTGGTAGCCCTGTACGTGACCGGCGGGGAGCCGGCTGAGCCGGGCGGCGTCGGCCGAGAGCACCTCCGGGTCGCGCACCAGGTTCAGCGACGCCTCGCGCCGACCGAGCCACAACCCCTCGGGCGCCTCCTGGTCGAACCCGATCGAGGCGTCGGTGCCGTTGACCTCCAGGTACAGCCGGTTCTTCCGACCGGCGGCCACCTGGCTGACGACCAGGCTGCCGAGGACACCGGCGGTCGTGAGGAACTGGACGGTGACGACGTCCTCGGTGGAGACGCTCGAACCACCGCGGTCGGGGCGAACCGTGCTGGTGCGGGCGCTGAGCCGCTCGATCGAGTCGCCGGTGACGAACTCGGCGAGGTCGCACCAGTGCGAGCCGATGTCGCCGAAGGCGCGCGAGCGACCCCCGAGCGCGGGGTCCACACGCCAGTTGTCGTCGTCGCCACGGGAGAGCCAGTCCTGCAGGTAGCTGCCGTGGATGGTGCCCGCGCGACCGAGCTCGCCACGCGCCACGCGGGCCCGTGCCTCGCGCACCATCGGGTGGAACCGGTAGACGAACGGCACCGTCGCGACGGCGTTCGTTGCGGCGGAACGCATCTCGCGGGCCGACGCGAGGCTGGTGGTCAGCGGCTTCTCGCAGACGACCGCGCGGCCGGCCTCCAGCGCCTGGAGCGCGAGGTCGCGGTGGGTGTGGTTCGGGGTGCACACGTGCACGACGTCGACGTCGTCCAGCATCGCGGTCAGGTCGGGGTAGCCCTGCGCGCCCAGGTCGGCGGCGAAGCTGGCTCCGGACTCGGGCCGGGAGCCGACCACTCCCTGCAGCGAGCCTCCGGAGACCAGGGCGGCCCGGGCGTGGACCCTGGCCATGAACCCGGTGCCCACGATCCCGACCCGCAGCCGGCCGGCGGCGATCGAGCCGTCGGGCTGGAGCGTGGGTGCCGTGGCGACCGGCGTCGTTGCCATGGGGTGGACGGTAGGGCGCACTTCTGTCGAACGTCAAGCAAAAGATTGGTAACGGTGGCTCTGAAGTAGTTCGAGCCCGGACCTAAGGTGGGTGTGTTTGACTGTGCCGATGACGACCGCGACCGCTCCGGGTGCGGGGAGCGGCTCGGGTGCCGGAGCAGTGCTGCAGCTGTTCCGCGACGGACGGCACTGGACCCGGGCCGAGATCATCGAGGCGACCGGGCTGGCGCGTTCGACCGTGGGGCTGCGCCTCGACGCCCTCGTCGAGTCCGGGTTCGTGGTCCCCGTGGCCGAGTCGGTCTCGACCGGCGGGCGGCCACCCACACGGTTCCGGTTCGACCCCCGTGCGCGCGTGGTCGTCGGCGCCGACATCGGCGCCACCCACGCCAGGCTCGCGGTCACCGCCCTCGACGGCGAGGTGCTCGCGGAGCACACCGAGGACATCCAGATCTCCGACGGGCCCGAGGTGGTGCTGCACTGGTTGGTGCGCAGCAGCAAGGCGCTGCTGCGCAGGGCGGGACGGCGGCCCAGGGACCTGCTGGGTGTGGGCATCGGCCTCCCCGGGCCGGTCGAGCACTCGTCCGGCCGTCCGACGAACCCGCCGATCATGCCCGGCTGGGACGGCTTCGACGTGCCCGGTACGGTCGGTGCCGGGCTCGGCTGCCCGGTGCTCGTCGACAACGACGTCAATGTGATGGCGCTCGGCGAGCGGGTCCTCGGCGAGGTCGGTGGCCGCGGCGAGCGGCTCGACCACATGGTCTTCGTCAAGGTGGCCACCGGCATCGGCGCCGGCATCATCAGCGACGGCCGGCTGCAGCGCGGCGCCCAGGGTGCCGCCGGCGACCTCGGCCACGTCCAGGCGCCGCACGGTGGCGACGCGCCCTGCCGGTGCGGAAACACCGGTTGCCTCGAGGCGATCGCGAGCGGCCCTGCCGTGGCGGCACGCCTGGCGGCGGCGGGGATCCAGGCCAGCACCGGCCGCGACGTCGTCGACCTCGTGCGGGCGGGCAACCTCCCGGCCACGCAGGCGCTGCGCCAGGCGGGGCGCGACCTCGGCGAGGTGCTGGCCTCGGCGGTCAGCCTGCTCAACCCGTCCGTCATCGTCATCGGCGGCCTCATGGTCGAGGGCGGCGAGAGCCTGCTCGCGGGGGTGCGTGAGGTCGTCTACGCGCGCTCGCTCCCCCTGGCCACCGGCAACCTGCGGATCATCGCCTCGACCGCCGGTCCGATGGCCGGTGTGCTGGGTGCCGCGATCCTCGTCGTGGAGGAGCTGCTGTCGGCCGAGCGGGTCGACGTCCGGCTGGCCGCCGCCCGCGCCTGACCACGGCAGCGCCGCCGGTGGTGCGGCCGCGGCTCAGGCGGCCCCCTCCTCCTGCGCAGGTCGCTCCTGCTCGCGCTGGGCGCGCGCGAGCGAGGCCTGGCGCAGCTTCTCGCTCTGCTCCTGGATCCGCGTCGCCGCCTCCTCGCTGCGGGTGAGGTTCTCCCCGGTCTCGGGGTCGAAGACGTGCATCCGGCGCGGGTCGAACCACAAGGTGGCCTTCTCGCCGTCAGCCAGGGTGCTCATGCCGTCGACAGCGACCACCATCTGGGTGCGCATCCCCTCGCCGTCCAGGTCGCGGTCCAGCTCCTCGAGCTTGCCCTGCACCTCGGGGTCGGCGTCGAACGGTACGTAGGCGTACAGCGCGTCCCCCAGCCACTCGGTGA
>JBBQSN010000038.1:0-24245 GCA_038213835.1 Actinomycetales bacterium | reverse complement strand
TCACCCACGTCGCTCACGGCTCGTTCCTCGCCGTGGCGGACACGCTGTGCTCGATGGTCCGCTCGCTCCGCTCACTCACGCGTCGATCTTCCCCCGCGTCCACCTGCTGACCGTACGTCGTCCCGCCATCCGGACATGTTGCCGGTGATCACCAGTTCACGTGGTGAACGAGGGCGCGGTGGCTCAGAGGTTGCCGCGGCGGTCCTGCTCGCGCTCGATCGCCTCGAACAGCGCCCTGAAGTTGCCCTTGCCGAAGCCGAGGGAGCCGTGCCGCTCGATCATCTCGAAGAACACCGTGGGGCGGTCGCCGAGCGGCTTGGTGAAGATCTGCAGCAGGTAGCCGTCCTCGTCGCGGTCGACCAGGATGCCGCGGCTCTGCAGCTCCTCGATCGGGACCCGGACCTCGCCGATCCGGGCGCGCAGCTCGGCGTCCTCGTAGTACGAATCCGGGGTGGCCAGGAACTCCACGCCCTCGGCGCGCAGGGCGTCCACGGTCGCGAGGATGTCGTTGGTCGCGAGCGCGAGGTGCTGGGCGCCGGGGCCGCGGTAGAACTCGAGGTACTCGTCGATCTGGCTCTTCTTCTTCGCCACGGCTGGCTCGTTGAGCGGGAACTTGACCCGGTGGTTGCCGCTGGCGACCACCTTGGACATCAGCGCCGAGTAGTCGGTGGCGATGTCGTCGCCGATGAACTCGGCCATGTTCACGAAGCCCATGACCCGGTTGTAGAAGTCGACCCAGCCGTCCATCTTCCCGAGCTCGACGTTGCCGACGATGTGGTCCAGCGCCTGGAAGATCCGCTTCGGCGCACCGGGGCGCTTGACCAGGGACGACGACCGGGCGACGTAACCGGGCAGGTAGGGGCCGGTGTAGCGGGAGCGGTCGACCAGGGTGTGCCGGGTCTCGCCGTAGGTCCCGATCGCCGCGATCCGTACCGTGCCGTGCTCGTCGGTGACGTCCTCGGCCTCGCGCAGGATCGTGGCCCCCTCGCGGCGGGCCTGGTCGAGGCAGCGGTCGACGTCGGGGACCTCGAGCGCGATGTCGACCACGCCGTCGCCGTGGGCCCGGTGGTGGTCGTGCAGCGGGCTGTCCGGGTCGACCCCGCCGTTGACGACGAAGCGGATCGAGCCGGACCGCAGCACGAACGACTTGTGGTCGCGCTGGCCGGTCTCGGGGCCGGCGTACGCCTCGAGCTCCATGCCGAACGCGGACTGGTAGAAGTGCGCGGTCTGGGTGGCGTTGCCCACGACGAAGACGATGGCGTCCCAACCGGTGACCGGGAACCGGTCGGTGCTCTGGTCGTACTCCACGAGCCCGACGAGCTGCTTGAGCTGGTCGAGGTCCAGGTCGGCCCGGCGCTCGGACGGGGTGAGGTCGATGGTCACGGGGGCCTCCCAGTGGGATCGGCGCGGCGTCGGGACGACGTCGGACGGACTCCCCCACTGTCGCGGCCGGACCGGCACTGGGCAAGCGGACGACGCACCGGTGGTCAGGTTGTGCAAACTGCCACCCGCTACCGCCGTTGTACTGGGCATGATGTCCACCATGACCACACCGGTCGACCACCTCGACGCCGCCCTCGTGCACGCCCTGTCCCGCGCGCCCCGCACGGGGGTGCTCGAGCTGTCCAGGGTGCTCGGCGTGGCCCGCGGCACCGTCCAGGCCCGACTCGACCGCCTGCTCGGACGCGGGCTGCTGCGGCTCGAGCCCGACCTGGACCCGGCCGCCCTCGGCTACCCGGTGACCGCGTTCCTCACCCTGGAGCTGCACCAGGGCACCGGTCGCGGCGCCGTGACCGAGCAGCTCTCCGGCATCCCCCAGGTGCTGGAGGCGCACACGACGACGGGCTCCGGCGACCTGCTCGTGCGCGTCGTGGCGCGCGACAACACCCACCTGCAGGACGTCATCGACGCCGTCGTGGCCACCCCCGCGGTCGCGCGCACGTCCACCGTGATCGCGCTGCAGGACGTGGTGCGGCACCGCACCCTCCCGCTGCTGGACGAGGCGGTCGGTCCGCGCGGCTGACCCTGGTCCCCGGGACCGCCCTTTCGGTGCCCCCTGCCGCTCAGGTCGCGCACCCGTCCCGCCGAAGGAGACCTGTGGTGACACTGCGACGCACGCCGCTGACTGCCGCCCGCGCGGTGGTCCTGGCCTGCCTGCTCGTCGCCGCCGCCTACCTGCCGGTCCTGCTGCGACCCGAGGGCAGCACCGTCGCGGCGTTCTGGCCGGCCGCCGGCGTCGCAGTGGGGGGCCTGCCCCTGCCGCCGCGCCGCACGTGGGGCGCCGTCGCCGTCCTGGTCCTGCTCGGTACCGGTGCCGGCAACCTCCTCGCCGGGCGCGACGTCGCGCCCGCCCTGGTGCTGGGCGCGGCCAACACGGTCGAGGCGCTGGTCACGGCGGGGATCTTCCTGCGCGCCGGGCGCGGTCGCTACCGGCTCGCCCACGTCCACGACGCCTGGCACCTGCTCCTCGCGGCCGTGGTGGGGGGCACCGTCGGCGGCCTGCTGGCGGCCGGGACGTCCGAGCTGCTGCTGGGCGGCGACTTCTGGCTGGCCTGGCGCTCGTTCGCCGTCTCCCACCCCGCCGGCGTGGCGCTGGTCGCGCCGCTGGCCCTGGTCCCCTCCCTCCCGCGGCGGGCGCTGTCCCTGGCCGAGCGGCTGATGCAGCCGACGGCGCTGGCCGTCGTCACCGTCATCGCGTTCTCCCCGACCCAGCTGCTCCCGCTGCCCTTCCTCCCGCTGCCCGTCCTGGTCTGGGCCGCGGCCCGGTTCGGCACCAGGGTGGCCACCGCGCAGGTGCTGGCCGTGGGCACCGCCGCGACCGTCGCCACGCTGCGCGGCGACGGCTCCTTCGCGTCCATGACGGACCCGGTGACGATGACCACGGCGCTGCAGGCCTACCTGGTCTCGATCTGCGTCGCGGTGGTCGTCCTCGGCCTCACCGTCGAGGACGACCGGCGCAAGGCCGCCGTGCTCTGCGCCGGGGAGTCGCTGTACCGGCGCACCTTCGACGAGGCCATGCTCGGGATGGTGATGCTGCGGATCGAGGACTCCGCGGCCGGCGGGCAGATCGCCCACGTGGTCCGCTGCAACCCGGCCGCGACCGCCATGCTGGACCGGGACGCACCGAGCCCCGTCGGCCGCTGCTTCGAGGAGCTGCTGCACGGCGACTCGGCGACGGTGCTGGGCGTCTCGCTCGCCCGGGTCGTGAGCGGGGAGATGTCGACCTGGCACGGCGAGCTGCGGCTGGCCGGACCGCGGGACCGCCGGGTGGCCGTCACCCTCTCCCCCCTGCGCGACCCGAACGGCCGGACCGAGCAGGTCACCGTCCAGATGTCCGACGTGACCCCCCGCCACCTGGCCGAGCAGCGCCTCATCGAGCAGGCCCTGCACGACGCCCTGACCGGTCTGCCGAACCGCACCCTGCTGCGGGACCGGCTCGGAGAGGGCCTCGGCGACGGGACGGGCGCCGAGCCGCGGCTGGTGCTGCTGTTCTGCGACCTGGACGACTTCAAGCTCGTCAACGACTCCGCGGGGCACCGGGTGGGCGACGCGCTGCTGGTCGAGGTGGCCCAGCGCCTGGGTGCGCTGCGACCCGACGACACCGTCGCCCGGCTCGGCGGTGACGAGTTCGTCGTGCTGTCGCCCGTCACCACCGCCGACGCACGCGCCCACGCCGATGAGCTGGCCGGCCTGGTGCTCGAGATGCTCACCGCCCCCGTCGACGTGCACGGTGCGCGGTACCGGCTCTCGGCGAGCATCGGCATCACCCTCTCGCGGGCGGGCAGCACCCCGGAGTCGCTGCTGCGCGAAGCCGACTCGGCGATGTACCAGGCCAAGCGGAACGGCAAGAACCGCAGCGCCTGGTTCACCGAGGAGCACCACCTGCAGGCGCGCCGCCAGGTCCGTCTGGTCCAGGAGCTGCACGCCGCGCTCGAGCATCAGGAGTTCGTCCTGCACGTGCAGCCCGTCGTCGACCTCGGCACCGGCAAGGTCGTCGCCGGCGAGGCGCTGGTGCGCTGGCAGCACCCCGAGCGCGGGCTGCTCGCCCCCGGCGAGTGGCTCGACGTCGCCGAGAGCTCGGACGTCATCCACGCCCTGGGGTCGTGGGTGATCGACGAGTCGTGCCGGATGGCCTCGCACTGGCGGCGCACGCTCGGCGACGCCGCACCGGTCGTGCACGCCAACGTGTCCGCCCGGCAGCTCGGCCAGGGCACCCTCGTCCCGGACGTGCTGGAGGCGCTGCGACGGCACCGGCTGCCCGGCGGGCGGCTGGTGCTGGAGCTCACCGAGACCCAGCTCGACCACGCGCACAGCGCCGTGCTCGGCGAGGTCGTCGAGGTGCGCGCCGCGGGCGTGGGTCTGGCCGCCGACGACTTCGGCACCGGCTACAGCTCACTCACCCGGCTCACCGAGATGCCGGTCGACATGATCAAGGTGGACCGCGCCTTCGTCTCCCGGATGCTCGAGGACGAGCGCGCTCGCGCCGTGGTCTCCAGCCTGGTCACGATGGGCACCGCGCTGGGCGTGCACGTGGTCGCCGAGGGGGTGGAGACCCGCGAGCAGGCCGAGTGCCTGGCGAGCATGGGATGCCATCTGGCGCAGGGTTTCTGGTGGAGCCGGCCGGTCTGCGAGGAGGAGTTCCTCGCGCTCGTCGGGCACCCGCTGTCGTCCGTCCAGGTCGCCTGACCCGAGGCGGCGAGGGACCAGCAGGGGCGGACGCTCGGCAGGAGCACCGGCGCGGTCTCACGGCATCGCACGACCTCCACCACTCGGCGGTCTCGCGGTCCAGGACGCCAGTTCTGCTCGTCGCGTACGGGTGAGCCGGCCCTGGGCCAGTGCCGCGCCGAGCACGACGACGGCGGCGCCGAGCGGTTCGTTCCACCGCAGGTCCTCTCCCAGCAGGCCGACGCCGACGCCGACCGCGACGACGGGTGTCAGGTAGGTGACGGTGCTGGCGACGGTCCCTCCAGCCCGGGTCACGACGGTGAAGTTCAGGATGTACGCGACGCCTGAGCCCAGACAGCCGAGACCCAGCATCGCCAGGACGACGGCCGAGGTCAGGGTGCCCTGCACCACGCCCGTGACTGCGGCGGCCGGCAGCAGCAGAACGGTGGCGATGGTCGTCTGGCCCGTGGCGAGCGAGAGCGCGCCGGTCGTGCCGCTGAGGTACCGACGGGCGTAGGGGAAGGCGACCCCGTAGCAGCAGACGGCCGCGCCGCAGGCAGCAACGCCGAGCCACTGGCCAGAACCGAGCCCGCGCCACAGTCCGAGCACGATCACCACGCCGGTGAACCCGACGGCCAGCCCGGTCAGTCGCTCACGAGTGGGGTTCTCCTCGGGAAAGGCGGCGAGCACGACCGCGAGCGTCGCCAGCGGCGTCGCCGCGTTGATGATGCCGGCCAGTGAGGAGGAGATGTGCGTCTCGCCGTAGGCGAAGAGCACGAACGGGACGGCGTTCAGCAGAGCGGCCACGACCAGGAGATGGCGCCACGTCGAGCGCGGTGGCAGGGCGGTCCGCGTCACAGCGCTGATCAGCAGGAGCGTCGAAGCGCCGAGAACCAGCCGGACCAGGGCGACGCCCACCGGCGTCAGCGACCGCAGCCCGATCTCGATCAGGGCGAACGAGCATCCCCAGAACAGCGCGAGCAGCAGGTAGGCCGGGACCCAGGTGCGGGCAGCGGGGACGATCGTCTGGGTCACCGGGCGTCCTGCGTCGCCGGCTCCTGCTCGGCACGCAACAGCGCGCGCTTGACGGCCAGCCCCCAGCGGAAGCCGCCGAGCCCACCGTCGCCGCGCAGGACGCGGTGGCAAGGAACGACCAGGGCGACCGGATTGCTGGCGCACGCGCTGGCCACCGCACGTGCCGCTGCGGGCCGGCCGATGCTGGTGGCGACCTGTCTGTAGCTGCGCGTCTCCCCCATCGGGATGGTCTGCAGCTGCGCCCACACGGCCGCCTGGAAGGCGGTGCCGCGTACGTCCAACGGGAGGTCCTGCCCGTCGTCCACACCTGACGCGAGTAGGACGAGGTGACGAGCGACGTCCGCAAGCGCGACGTCGTCGCGGATCAGCGTCGCCCTCGGCAGCTCGGTCGCCACCTGTGCCAGCGCGTCAGCTCCGTCGCTGCCGCTCGATCCGATTCGTGCCGCGACGACCCCACGGCGAGACACCACCACCAGCAGCGTGCCCAGCGCGTGCTCGGCGACGGTCCACAGCAGCTGTTCCCCGTCGCCACCGGCGACGTAGGTCGCCGGAGCAAGACCGAGCCGCGGGCCGACAGCGTCGTAGAAGCCGCGCATCGACCCGTAGCCGGCGAAGAACGCCGCATCGCTGACGGTCGCGCTGCTGCTCAGAGCAGCCCGGGCGGCGTCGGCCCGCAGCGCTTCGCCGTAGGCACGAGGGCTCACGCCCAGCGTCGAGACGAACAATCGCTGCAGCTGTCGCGGGCTCACCCCGGCCGCGGTGGCGAGGTCCTTCGTCGGGACCGGTCCCCGCGCCCGCCCCAGCGCGGCCAGCGCCGCCTCGACCGGCGGCGGGGATGCACGCGTGCTGCCTGACACGCTCTCCGCGGGCCGGCAGCGCAGGCAGGACCGGAAACCGGCCAGCTCGGCCGACGCGGGACCGTCGTAGAAGCGCGTGTTCTTCCGCAACGGCCGACGGGACGGGCACGTGGGTCGGCAGAAGATCCCGGTGCTGGTCACTGCGTAGACGAAGTGGCGGCCACCATCGGCACGGGCCAGAGTCAGCCGCCAGAGCTCATCCTCGTCCATGGCAGTCACCGTAGGAGCGGCCGGACCGCCCGTCGTCCCGGTTCGCGCCACAGAACTGAGGAGCCCGGCACGTCCTCGCGAGGCGGTCCGACGGCTGGAGTGCGCTCTCGCGCTGCCTGGCCCTGTTCGCGTGTGTCCGACAGGGACGGCCACGCACGGGTGCTCGCTCAGCTGCGGGAGACGAACCGGGTGCGCAGCAGGTCGATCCGGGCCTGGATCTGCTCCTCGCTCGCGCGCGCGACCTCGCCGCCGCCGGTCCGGGTGCGCAGGTCGGAGTGCACCACGCCGTGCGGCGCGCCGGTACGCCGGGACCACGCCGACACCAGGGCGTTCAGCTCCTTGCGCAACACACCGATCCGTCGGTGCGCGGCCTCGGACCGCTCGGCCTCGCGAGGGTCCGGTGCCGCCGTGCCGCGCCGGGTCGTGTGCTCGCGCTGGCGCTGCCGGAGCAGCGTGGTGACCTGCTCGACGTCGAGCAGGCCGGGGATGCCGAGGTAGTCCAGCTCCTCGGCCGAGCCGACGTCGGCACCCGTCCCGAACTCGCCGCCGTCGAAGAGCACGCGGTCGAACGAGGCCTGCGCCTCGAGCGCCGCGAACGCCCCGAGCAGGTCCTCGCTCGCACCCTCGGGCCGGTTGGCGCGCGACACCAGGCCCTCCTCGGGGCTCCAGTCGAGGCCGTCGTCCTCGCCCTGGGGCCGGTCCAGCGCGTGGTCGCGCTCCAGCTCCATCCCCCCGGCGAGCTGCAGCAGGGCCGGCACGCTCGGCAGGAAGATCGACGCCGTCTCGCCGCGCTTGCGGGCGCGCACGAAGCGTCCGACCGCCTGGGCGAAGTAGAGCGGGGTGCTGGCCGAGGTGGCGTAGACGCCCACGCACAGCCGGGGCACGTCGACGCCCTCGGACACCATCCGCACCGCCACCATCCAGCGCTGGTCGCCGCCGGCGTACTCCTCGATCCGCGCCGAGGCGCCGGAGTCGTCCGACAGCACCACGACGGGCGGCTCGCCGGTGACCTGGCGCAGGACCGCGGCGTAGGCGCGGGCGGTGGGCTGGTCGGAGGCGATGACGAGGCCGCCGGCGTCGGGCACGACCCGCCGCACCTCGGTGAGCCGAGTGTCGGCGGCCCGCAGCACGGACGCCACCCACTCGCCGTCGGGATCGAGGGCGGTGCGCCACGCCTGGGCCACCTGGTCCTGGGTCAGGGGCTCGCCGAGCCGGGCACTGACCTCGTCGCCCGCGCGGGTGCGCCACCGCATCTGCCCCGTGTAGGCGAGGAACATCACCGGACGCACCACGCCGTCGCGCAGGGCATCGGCGTAGCCGTAGGAGAAGTCGGCCAGGGAGCGGCGGATGCCCTGCTGGTCGGGCTCGTAGCGCACGAACGCGATGGCGGCGGTGTCGGATCGGAACGGGGTTCCGGTGAGCGAGAGCCGATGCGGCGCAGGCGAGAACGCATCGTGCACGGCGGCTCCCCAGGAGAGGGCGTCGCCGCCGTGGTGCACCTCGTCCAGGACGACGAGCGTGGGGGCGGCCTCGGTGCGGGCCCGGTGCAGCATGGGCCGGGCGGCGACCTGCGCGTAGGTGAGGGCGACGCCGTCGTAGCCGTCGGCCAGGGCGCCGTGGCGGTTGCTGAAGGTGGGGTCGAGCTGGATGCCGACCCGGGCGGCGGCGTCGGCCCACTGCCGCTTGAGGTGCTCGGTCGGCGCGACGACGGTGATCCGCCGGACGGTGCCGCGCTCGAGCAGCTCGGTGGCCACCCGCAGGGCGAACGTGGTCTTGCCGGCCCCCGGGGTCGCGACCGCCAGGAAGTCGGCCGGCGTGGCCGACAGGTACTGCTCCAGGGCCCTGGCCTGCCAGGCACGCAGCCGCGAGGCGGTGCCCCACGCCGCCCGCTCCGGGAAGGCCGGCGACAGGTGGGAGGCGGCCACGGAGCTGACGTGCTGGGGCAGGCCGGACGGCTCGGACGGGGCCGAGGGGGTGGAAGGGGGCACGGTGTGACGAGGTTACGGGACGCCCGCCGCCCGGACCGACGGACCCTGCGGCGCGCCGCCGCGCAGCGGGCGGGTCGGCGCAGCGCTCAGCCGCTCCCGGAGAACAGGTCGGCCACGAACCCGAACAGGCTGCAGCCGCACAGCAGCACCAGCACGCCGATGCCGACGACCGGAGCCAGCCGGATGCCTCGCGGCTTGGTCCCACGCGGCGTGACGGAGACGCCCGGCTGCGGTCGCCGCTGAGGCGGGCGCTGCTGAGGCGGGCCCTGCTGTGGCGGGCCCTGCGGCGGCCTGGGCTGGTGCCTCGCCTGCTGCCTGGCCCGCTCTCCGATCTCGCGCCGGGTCTCGCGCCGGGTCTCGCGCCGGGGCGGCGTGGGTGCCGGCGGCGGCGGCGCGTACGGCGGCGCTGCCGGCGACGCCACGGGTGCGGGCGACGGGTGCACGGGGGCCGGATGCGCACGGGCCGGGTGCACAGGCTGGGGCGGCCCCGGGTCGGCGGCCAGCTGCTCGCGCAGTGACGCGGCGGCACGGTCGACGACGGCGGCGACGTCAGGCTCGGCACGCACCCGCAGGGCGTCTCCCCAGGCCTCGAGCTGGGCCGCCACGTCGGACTCGGTCCAGCGGCCGAGGTGGAACACGTAGCCCAGCCGCGCGGGGAGACCCGCCGCCTCGGTGGCGTCGACGCCGGCCGCCATCAGCACCAGGCCCCACGCCTCGTGCGGGGGCTGGCGTCCGCCGGCGTCGGCGAGCACCGTCCGGACGGCCTGGCGCAGCATGCGGTAGTTCTACCCCACCGCGACCTCGTGGCGGGGGGACTCGCGGGCGCGCCACCCGACCACCACCCCCGTCAGCGCGACGGCCGCGAGGCCCAGCCAGATCGCCACGAACAGCCCGGCATCGGACCCCGCAGGGTCGTGGCCCGCTGCGAAGACGGCACCGCCGATGCCGACACCGGTGACCGCGCCGAGCGAGTCGCTGATCTGCAGCGAGGCGGAGTTGCGTCCCTGCACGGCGGGCGGCGACATCGCCAGCACCAGCACGCTGGTGCTCGACATGGCCAGCCCCATCCCGATCGCACCGACCGCCCAGACCGGCGCGGCGGCCCAGGGACTGACGCCGGGGAGCATCGAGATGGACAGCCCGGCGATCCCGACCGCGATGAAGCCGGCGCCGAGCGCGAGCAGGCCGTGCCGCGGGATCCGCAGGCCGGGCCTGCCCTGCACGTACGACCCGAGCGACCACCCGAGGGCGCCACCGGTGAGCGCCACGCCCGCGGCGGCCAGGGAGAGCCCCTTCTCCTGGCTCAGTGCGAGCGGGACGTACGTCTCGGCACCGAAGAAGGCCGCCGTGTAGAGACCGCGCACCACGACCACCGACGGAAGACCGCGCCCCACCCGCAGGGTCCCGGCCGGCATCAGCCGCGGGAGGCCGACCGCGATCAGCGCCATGCCGGCCAGCCCCACCAGGACGGGGACGACGCGCAGCGGCACCACGTGCTGCGCCGCCCACTGCAGCAGGGCTGCTCCGGAGGCCAGCGCCAGGCCGAGCAGCGCCCGGCTGCGGCCGGACAGGGCGGTGCCGGCGGGTGCGTCGGTGACCGCGCGGGCCGGGAACCGGCGCACCTGGGGCAGCAGCAGCACCAGGGCCAGGACGGCCACCGGCGGCACGACCAGGAAGACCAGCCGCCACGACACCTCGGTGGCCAGCCACCCTGCGATCGGCGGGCCGACGACGGCGGGGACCACCCACGCCGCGCTGATCCACCCGAACACCTTCGGACGCGCTTCCTCCGGGTACACCGCGGCCACCACGACGTAGAGCGCGACGACCAGCCCACCCGCCCCGAGCCCGGAGACCGCCCGCCCGACCAGCAGGGCCGCGAACGTGGTCGCGGTGCCACACACCACCAGACCCCCTGCGAACAGCGACATCCCGACGGTCAGGGGCAGCGTGGGGCCGCGGTTGTCGGCCAGGCCGCCCGCCACGACCATGCCGAGCAGGCTGGCGGTGAAGAAGAGCGAGAACGCCAGCGAGTAGCTGCGCACGGCGTCCAGCTGCTCGGCCACCACGGGCATCGCGGTCGCGACCGCCATCGCCTCGAACGCGACGAACGTGACCTGGGCGATGATCGCGACGGTGACCAGCCGTCCGCCGGGCGACCCTGGGAGCGCAGAGGTCGTGCCGACGGCGTCGCGCGGACGGACCTCAGTCATCCTTGCCGCTGCCGCCCCCGTCCTTGGGTGCTCGCAGGCCGTCGTAGATCTCCTTGCAGATCGGGCACACGGGGAACTTGTTCGGGTCGCGTCCAGGCACCCAGACCTTCCCGCACAGGGCGATCACCGGCTCGCCCGACAGGGCCGAGGTGAGGATCTTCTCCTTGCGCACGTAGTGCGCGAACCGCTCGTGGTCACCGGGCTCGACCGGCTGCTCGAGCAGCTCGCGCTCCAGCAGCGCCGTCCCCTGCGGGTTGGCGGAGGGCTCCGAGAGCCGCTCCGGCTGCGGCGACGACGGGGGCTGGGGCTCGCTCATGCCAGTGAGTCTACGAACCCCGCCACTAGTTCATCGACGGGTCGTCGGGATAGCTCGCGACCAGCGCGAGGTCGCCACCCTGGCGCAGCAGCACCTCGGGCCACAGGCCCTCGGGGTCGTCGGTGAAGGCGTCGCCCGACTCGGAGTCGACCACGTACCAGGAGCCCTCGGCGATCTCGTCCTCGAGCTGGCCCCCCGACCACCCGGCGTAGCCGGCGAAGACCCGCAGCCCGCTGACGCCCTCGGCGAGAAGGTCGGGCTCGGCGTCGAGGTCCACCACCGCGATCGCCCCGATGATCCGGCGCAACCCGCTGGGCGGCTGGCCGTCGCCGGGCACCCGGGCCAGCCCGAGCGCCGAGTCCTGCTGCACCGGCCCGCCGGTGTACAGCCGACCAGGGACCGTGGCGTAGGGCTGCCAGCCGGGCAGCACGGCCTCGACGTCGACCTGGGAGGGACGGTTCACGACCACGCCCAGCGCGCCCTCGTCGTTGTGGTCGAGCAGCAGCACCACCGTGCGCCGGAACGTCGGGTGGTCCAGGCGCGGTGTCGCCACCAGCAGTCGGCCCGTCAGCCAGTCGTCCACACGTCCATCATGCCCGGCGTGGGACCGGACGCCATCGGGACGAACACCACCGGGCCGACCACCCGAACGCCGACCTGCGGCCCGGGCGGGACGGCGTCCTGGGTCCGGCAGGTCAGGACCGTACCGTCCGGCGCCAGGAGCTCGACGGTGGAGTCGTGGCCGTGGAACCAGACCCGACGCAGCGTGCACGCGACGCCCTCGGTCCTCGGACCGAGGTGCAGCTGCTCCGGACGCACGAGCACCTGACCGCGGGCCTTCGAGGGCACGGCGCCTCCGGCGAGCGACACCCGGCCGAGAGGTGTCTCGGCACCGGGTGCGCCAGCGGTCGCCGGCAGCAGGAAGACCTCACCGACGGCACGGGCGACGAGCGGGTCGACCGGCTCGCGGTAGACCTGCTCGGGCACCCCGACCTGGAGGAACCGCCCTTCGTGCATCACGGCCACCTGGTCGGCCGTGGAGAGGGCCTCCTCCTGGTCGTGCGTCACGAGCACCGCTGTGGCCCCGGCGGCCGCGAGCACCTCGCGGACCTGCTGGCGCACGCTGGTGCGCGAGCCCGCGTCCAGGGCGGAGAAGGGCTCGTCGAGCAGCACGACCTCGGGATCCGGGGCGAGGGCGCGTGCCAGGGCGACCCGCTGCTGCTGGCCGCCGGACAGCTCAGCAGGCCAGCGGTGGGCCAGATCCGTCAGCCCCACCAACGCCAGCACCTCGGCCACCCGTCGATGCCGGTCGGGGTGCCGTCGGGGCAGGCCGAACGCCACGTTCGCGCCGACGTCCAGGTGCGGGAACAGCGCACCCTCCTGCGGGACGACACCCACACCGCGCCGCTCCGGCGGCAGGTGCCGACCGCGACCGGCGACCTCGCGGCCACCGAGGAGGACCCGGCCGGAGTCGACCCGCTCGAAGCCGGCCACGACCCGCAGCAGCGTGGTCTTCCCGCAGCCCGACGGGCCGAGGACCGCGGTGAGCGTGCCCTGGGCGACGACGAGGTCGATGCCGAGCAGGACGCCCGTCGACCCGAACGACTTGTGCAGGGCCTCGATCCGCAGCTCGCTCACGGCTCGTCCCTCGCCGTGGCGTGCGCGCTGTGCCTGATGGTTCGCTCGCTCCGCTCGCTCACGGCTCGTCCCTCGCCGTGGCGTGCGCGCTGTGCCTGATGGTTCCCTCGCTCAACGTCGCGCCCCCGTCCAGCGGGCGAGCAGGGCGGTCGGGACGGCGGCCACGACGACGAGCACGGCCGCATACGGCGCCGCGGCAGCGAAGGCCGCGTTGGTGGTCTGGGTCCACAGCTCGGTGGCCAGGGTGTCGACGCCGGTCGGCCGCAGCAGCAGCGTCGCCGGCAGCTCCTTCATCGCGGTGAGCATGACCAGAGCCGCCCCGGCCGCGACACCCGGGGCCGCGAGCGGCACGGTCACCCGCCGCAGGACGTCGACCGGGCGCTGACCGAGCGAGCGGGCCACCTCCTCCAGCCGTGGCGGGCTCAGCGCGACCGACGACCGGACCGCGGCCACGGCTGCCGGCAGGAAGAGCACGACGTACGCCAGCACCAGCAGCGGCATCTCCTGGTAGATCCCGGGCACCAGCCGGACGCCGAAGAAGACCAGCGACAGCGCGACCACGATCCCCGGGAGCGCGTGACCGGCGAAGGTGGCCTGCTCCAGGCCGCGCACGACCCTGCCCCGGTACCGCGCCGCCGCCACGCCGACCGGGACCGCGAGGGCGACGGTCACCACGGCAGCGAGGGCCGAGACCCCGACGGTGGCGGCGGTCCCGGACACCAGGGCCTCGACGTCGAGCACCCGCCGCCCGCGCACCAGCCAGTAGGCCAGGCTCGCGAGCGGGACGGCCAGCGCGACCACGAGGACGGCGCCCGCCATGCCGGCGGCGGGCACGCGCCAGCGGCCGAGCTGCTGGGTGACCGCTCGGCGGGACGTGCCCGACCCCGTGCGCACCTGCTCGGTCCGGCTGCGGGCCCGGCCCTCGGCGACCGTGAGGCCCACCGTCAGCACCACCAGGAGCAGGGAGAGCACGGCGGCCGGCGTGCGGTCGAAGCTGGCCTGGTACGAGGTGTGGATGACCCGTGTGAACACGTCGTACCGCAGCAGCGAGACCGCCCCGAAGTCGCTGAGCACGTAGAGGGCGACGAGCAACGAGCCCGCCGCCGCCGCAGGCCGCACGTGCCGGGAGGTCACCTGCAGCGCGGTCGCGACGGGCCCACGGCCCAGCGAGCGGGCGACCTCCTCCTGGGCCGGGTCGCCGGAGCGCAGCGCCGCCAGCACCGGCAGGTACACGTACGGGTAGCTGCAGGCCGTCAGCACCAGGACGGCTCCCTCCAGCCCGGCCACCTGCGGCACCGCGCCGAGCCAGCCGTACGCGGCCACGTAGCTGGGCACCGCGAGCGGCATCGGGGCGAGCACCCCGACCACCCGTCGGCCGGGCAGGTCGGTGCGGGCGACGAGGTAGGCCAGCCCGGCGCCGACCACCAGGCAGGCCGCGGTGACCAGCGCGCACAGCAGCAGGCTGCGGCCGACCAGGAGAACCGTGCGCTCGCGCAGGACCAAGTCGGCGACCCGGGCGGGACCCGCCTCGCCGACCCGGACGAGCAGGTACCCCAGGGGCACCAGCGCGACCGCGGCGGCGAGCGCCGAGGCGGCCACCAGCAGCCCGGGCGGACGCCGACCGGGCACGGACCTGACGGCGGGCTCGATCCGCGCGACCGTACCCCCCGGGCCGGGGGCGGCCGAGGCGCGGGGCGGTGCGACGACGCTCAGCTGAGGCCGACCTCGTCGAGCAGGGCCAGCGTCTCCTCGAGGGAGTCCAGGTCGTTGAGGTCCACCTGCGCGCCGGACAGGTCGTCCAGCGGGACGAGGTCGTGCTGGGTCGTGGTGACGCCCTCGACGACGGCGTACTCGGCCGTGGTGTCGACGAAGTACTGCTGGGCCTGGTCCGAGACCAGGAACTCGACGGCGGCGGCCGCGGCCTCAGACTGGTCCGAACCCTCGATCACGCCCGCTCCGGCCACGTTGATGAGGGCACCGGCGTCGCCCCCGCCCAGGTACTGCAGCTGGACGTTCATCTGGTCCGTGCCCACCTCGGCCGCCTTCTCGAACCAGTAGTAGTGGTTGATCAACCCGAGCGGTACCTGGCCGGAGTCCACCGCGTCCAGGATGGCGATGTTGTTGTCGTAGACCTGGGGGTCGTTCGCCGCGAACGCCTCCAGCCACGCGCGAGCGCCGTCCTCGCCCCGGGTGACGCGCAGGGCCGTGACGAAGCTCTGGAACGAGGCGTTGGTCGGGGCGTAGGCCACCTTGCCGCGGTACGCGGGGTCGAGGACCGCGTCGATCGAGCTCATCTCGGCGACCTCCGGCGCGGTGTCGGGGTCGTAGGCCACGACCCGGGCCCGGGCCGAGGTCGGCACCCACCGGCCGGCCGGGTCACGGAACCGCTCCAGCGTGCGGGAGGTGGTGGCCTGGTCGAGCTCGGCGAGCATGCCCGCGCCCGCCAGCGCACCCAGGGCGCCGGCGTCCTGGCTGAAGAAGACGTCGGCCTCGGTGCCCTCGCCCTCCTCCAACAGCTGGGCGGCGAGCTCGCTCGACCCGGCGTAGCGCACCTCGACCGGGACGCCCACCGCATCCTGGAGCTGCTCGAGCAACGGGGAGACGAGGTTCTCGTTGCGACCGGAGTAGATCACGAGCGCTTCGCCCGAGGACCCGCTGTCGTCCGCGCAGGCGGTGAGGGTGGCGAGGAGTGCCGTGGTGACGGCGAGGACGCCGATCCCGCGCCGGGAGGTGAAGGTCATGGCACGAGTATGGCAAGGTAAGGGTTGGCTAACCAAATGCTCACCGGCCGGCGCCCCGTTCTCGCCGGCTCCACGACCAGAACAGGCTGCGCACCCGTGGTATCAGACGTCCTCGTCCCGCCCCCTGTCGCCACCCCGGCCAGGACCCCTGGCAGCCGCTCCGTCCCGTTCGTCGGCCGCCTGGCCGAGCACGGCGACGCGGTCGCCCTGGTCCAGGACGGACACCGCACCACCTACCGCGAGCTCGCCGTCGAGGTGGCGGGGCGCGCTGCCGCGCTGGGGTCGGGCCGGCGGCTCGTCCTTCTCGTCGCCGAGCCCACCCGTGAGTGCGTGATCACGTACCTGGCCGCCCTGCACGCCGGGCACGTCGTGCTGCCGGTCGCGCGGGAGCGCCCGGGCGCCGTGCAGGCCCTGTGCGAGCGGTACCGGCCGGACGTGCTGGTCGAGGCGGGACGGGCTGGCGCGCCGGAGGTGCTGGACGACGTACCCCGCCACGACCTGCACCCTGACCTCGCCCTGCTGATGAGCACGTCGGGCACGACCGGCTCGCCGAAGCTCGTCCGCCTCTCGCACGAGAACCTGCAGTCCAACGCCGAGGCCGTGGCCGCCTCCCTTGCGCTGACCCGCGACGACGTGGGCGTCACCACGCTCCCGCTCAGCTACTGCTACGGACTGTCGGTCCTGCACAGCCACCTGGCCGTGGGCGCCTCGGTGCTCCTCACGCCGCTGTCGGTCGTCGACCCCTGCTTCTGGACGGCCGTGCGCGCTGCCGGCGTCACCTCGCTCCCCGGCGTCCCGTACACCTTCGACCTGCTCGACCGCGTCGGACCGCAGGCCCTCGACGTCCCGTCCCTGCGCCTGGTGACGCAGGCGGGTGGCCGGCTGGCACCCGAACGCGTCAGCGCCCTGGTCGAGCAGGGGCACCGGTTCGGCTTCGACCTCGTCGTCATGTACGGGCAGACCGAGGCGACGGCCCGGATGACCTGTCTGCCCCCGACGCTGGCGGCGCGACGCCCCGGGAGCGTGGGGGTCGCCGTCCCCGGCGGTCACGTGCGCATCGAGCCCGTGCCGGGCCGCCAGGACGGGGCCGGCGAGCTGGTCTACGAGGGTCCGAACGTCATGCTCGGCTACGCGCAGACGCCGGACGACCTGGCCCTGGGCCGGACGACGACGAGCCTGCGCACCGGCGACCTGGCCACGATCGACGCCGACGGGATGGTCGAGATCGTCGGCCGCACACAGCGTTTCGCCAAGGTGTTCGGGGTGCGGATCGACCTCGCCCACGCCGAGGACCTGTTGGCGCGGCACGGGTACCGCACGAGCGTGGTGGACCTGGACGGCGCCCTCGTGGTGGCCGCCGAGGGCGACCCCGACGAGGGCTGGGTCGCCCGGCTCGCGGCCGAGGACCTCGGCCTGCCGCGCCACGTCGTGACCGCGGTGGCGGTCGAGGCACTGCCCCGCACCCCGTCCGGCAAGGTCGACCAGGAGGCCGTCCGGCTGCTCGTCCCCTCCGACCCGGTCCCAGCCCCCCCTGCGCGCGAGGCGGGAGGGATCGGCGGCACCGACGTCCGGGCACTGTTCGCGGACGTGCTGGACCGCCCGGACGCAGGACCGTCGGACACGTTCGTGGGTCTCGGCGGCGACTCGCTCTCCTACGTCGCGGTCTCGGTGCAGCTCGAGCGGGTCCTCGGGCACCTGCCCGAGGCGTGGCACGTCACGCCGATCGGCGAGCTGCGCCCCCGCCGCCGCCGCGTCCCGTGGGTCCGGCAGGTCGAGACCGGTGTCCTGGTGCGTGCCGTCGCCACCGTGCTCATCGTCGCGACGCACGTGGGAGTGCTCGGGGCCCCCGGGAGCGCGCACGTCCTGCTGGCCCTGGCCGGGTACAACGTCGCCCGGTTCCAGCTCGACGCCCGTCCGCGCGGCGAACGCGCTCGGGGCCTGGCGCGCGGCGCGTTCCGGGTGGCGCTGCCCAGCGTGCTGTGGATCGCCGTCGCCGGCCTGCTGCTCACGGACTCCTACGGGCCGCTGAACGTCGTGCTGCTGAACTCGGTGCTGGGTCCCCCGACCTGGGACGCGTCCTGGCACTTCTGGTTCGTCGAGGTCCTGCTGTTCGTCCTGGCCGCCCTGGCAGTGCTGGCGTGCGTCCCCGCCCTCGACCGGGTCGAGCGCCGGGCGCCGTTCGCCGTCGCCCTCGCGGTCCTGGCGGCCGGGCTGACCGCCCGCTTCGAGCTGCTGCCGTTCGACCTCCTGCACCCCAAGCCGGTGCTGTGGGTGTTCGCACTGGGGTGGGCCGCGGCGCGGGCCGGGCGGTGGTGGCAGCGCGCCGTGGTGACCGCAGCGGCGCTGGTGTGCGTCCCCGGCTTCTTCGGCGACCCCCAGCGCGACGCGCTGATCCTCGCGGGGGTGCTGCTGGTGCTGTGGGTGCCGAGGATGCCGGTGCCGACGCCGCTGGCGCCGCTGGTGGCGACCCTGGCGGGCGCCTCGCTGTTCGTCTACCTCACGCACTGGCAGGTGTACGAACGGGTCCGGCCGTTCGACCCGTGGCTGGCGGTCGCGGTCTCGCTGCTGGTGGGCGTGGCCTACGCGGCGCTCGCCGGGGGCCTCACGCGCGCGGTCGAGCGGTCCGCCGGTCAGCTGCTCGCGCGGCGCTCGCGGCCCGGTGCCACCGACGAGGAGCGCCGGCCGAGCGCGAACCCCGCGGCCACGCCCATCACGTCGGCCACGACGTCGCGCCAGTCCCCCGTGCGCTCCGGGAGCAGGTAGGCCTGCACCAGCTCGCTGAGCACCGCGTGCGCCCCGAGCACCACCAGCAGCGGGACGGCGGGCAGTCCCGCGCGGCGACCGGCGAGCGCCACGGCGCCGAAGACGACGAGGTGCACGACCAGGTCGAGCCCGGGCACGCCGCCGCCCACGTCCGGGGGGCGGGGCCAGTACAGGACCGCGACCTGCACCAGCACGGCGCCCACCAGGACGCCCCGCCAGGGACCGGACCTCATGCCGGACCTCGTGCCGGACCTCGTGCTGACCTCACGCCGTCTCGGCACCGCCGGCGAGGACGGCCTTGCGGACGGCGTCGGCGACGACGCTCGTGACGTCGGGGTGGAACACGCTCGGGACGATGTAGGTCGGGTTGAGCTCGTCGTCGGCCACCACGGCGGCGAGCGCGGTGGCCGCCGCGAGCAGCACCTGCGGGGTGATCTCGCGCGACTGGGCGTCGAGCAGGCCGCGGAAGATGCCCGGGAACGCGAGCACGTTGTTGATCTGGTTGGCGAAGTCGCTACGGCCGGTGGCGACCACGGCGGCGTGCTGAGAGGCGTCGACCGGGTCGACCTCGGGCACCGGGTTCGCCAGCGCGAAGACCACGGCGTCCTCGGCCATGGTGGCGATGTCGTCGCCGGTCAGCACGTCGCCCGCGCTCACGCCCACGAAGACGTCGGCCCCGGCGAGCGAGTCGACCAGGGTGCCGGTCACGCCGCGCGGGTTGGTGTTCTCCGCGACCCAGCGTGCGGAGTGGTCCAGGCCCTCTCGCCCGGCGTGCAGGATGCCGCCGATGTCGCTGACCACGACGTCGCGCGCGCCGGCCTCGAGCAGCAGCTTGAGCACGGCGGTGCCCGCGGCGCCGGCCCCCGACATCGCGATCCGCACGTCGCCGATCTGCTTGCGCACCACCTTGAGCGCGTTCGTGAGCGCCGCCACGACGACGACGGCGGTGCCGTGCTGGTCGTCGTGGAAGACGGGGATGTCGAGCTCGGCGCGCAGTCGGCGCTCGATCTCGAAGCAGCGCGGGGCGGAGATGTCCTCGAGGTTGATGCCGGCGAACACCGGCGCGATCGCCTTCACCGTGGCGATGATCGCCTCGGTGTCGGTGGTGTCGAGGCAGATCGGGAAGGCGTCGATGCCGGCGAACCGCTTGAACAGCGCGGCCTTGCCCTCCATCACCGGCAGGGCGGCGAGCGGGCCGATGTCACCGAGGCCGAGCACGGCGGTGCCGTCGGTGACCACGGCCACGCAGTTGCGCTTGATCGTGAGGTTCCGTGCGTCGTGCGGGTTCTCGGCGATCGCCAGGCAGACCCGGGCGACGCCGGGCGTGTAGACGAGGGAGAGGTCGTCACGGTTGCGGATCGGCACCTTCGACTCGATCGAGAGCTTGCCACCGAGGTGGGCGAGGAAGGTGCGGTCCGAGACCTTGCCGATCGTGACGCCCTCGAGGGCCCGCAGTCCGTCGACCAGCCGGGTCGCGTGCGCGCTGTCGCCGGCCGCGCAGGTGACGTCGACGCGGACCCGGTGGGCGCCCGAGGCCGTGACGTCCAGGGCCGTGACGAGACCGCCAAGACCCTCGATCGTGTGCGTCAGCTCGCTGACGGCTGTGGGCCGGGCGGGCAGCTCGAGCCGCACGGTGATCGAGTACGAGACGCTGGGCAGGGGCGGGCGCGGGGTCGCGGGTGCGGACGTCATGGGGCCATTGTGGTCGCTACCAGCAGGTACGACGGGGAGGCATCGTGCGGGCCACGCAGACAACCCAGGTGAGCCACGACGGGCTCGAGCTCGTCGTGCACGTCCACGAGCCGCAGGACGGGCGCGGGGATGCCCAGGCGGTGCTCGCGCTGCACGGCTTCCCGCAGACGCACCGCTGCTGGGACGACGTCGTGGTGGGCCTGGTGGCCGCCGGGCGCCGGGTCCTGGTGCCCGAGCTGCGCGGCTACTCCCCGACCGCCCGCCCGGCCGACGACGCGGCCTACGGGCTGGGGCCGGTGGTCTCCGACGTCGTGGCGCTGCTCGACGACGCAGGCCTCGAGCAGGTCGACCTGCTCGGCCACGACTGGGGGGCGGTGGCGGCGTGGGGAACCGCCGCCCGGCGCCCGGAGCGGGTCAGCTCGCTCGTCGCGGTCTCGGTGCCGCACCCGCGCGCGTTCGCCTCGGCGATCGCCGAGGACCCCGATCAGCAGGAGCGGTCGGCGTACCTGCGCCTGTTCCGCCGCAGTGGCCCGGACCACGCCCACCGGGCAGAGCAGGTGCTGCTGGCCGACGACGCCCGCCGGCTCCGCGCCACGTACGCGCCGCTGCCGCAGGACCTGGTCGAGCTGCACACCTCGGCGATGCGCGACCACGAGACCCTCACCGGCGCTCTCGGCTGGTACCGGGCGATGGACGAGGGCGAGCTCCTCTCGGTCCCGCCCGTCACCGTCCCCACCACGTTCGTCTGGGGTGACGGGGACCTCGCCGTCGGCCGGGTGGCGGCGCACCGCTGCGGCGCGCACGTCCGGGCGCCCTACCGGTTCACCGCCCTGGAGGGCATCTCGCACTGGGTCCCCGAGCAGGCGCCCGACGTCCTGGTCGAGGCGGTCCTCCACCCGCCACGGTGACGCGACCTCGACGCGGGGCAGCACCGCCGGACGGGCGGCCCCCTCGCGCCGCCCGTCCGTGGAGGTCAGGCGCGGGCCCGGGCGGGTCGCCAGCACCAGGCCGCGACGAGCGCGAGCGCGGTGGCGACGACGGCACTGGCCGCGGTACCGCGGGTGGCCGCCAGGAAGCCGGCACTGCGCGGGTCGGGCGCACCGGGCCCGAGCAGGTGCTCGCCCCCGGCGACCAGCCCGACCACCGCGGCGGACCCCAGCACGGCGACCCACCCCAGGGCCGCGACCGCAGGCGCGACCACGGGCCGGCCGGCAGGGACGGGTCGCCGCGGTGTCGCGCGCCACCAGCGTGCGACCCACCAGGCCAGGACGACGCCGCCCGCCACGGTGCTCCCGTGCTGGGCCCACTCATGGCCCCGGAGCGGACCGTGCACCTGCTGCAGCCAGGGCACGAGCTCGGTGCCCCAGCGACCACGGTGGGTGAACGCGTCCCACACCACGTGGGTGAGCGAGCCGACCGCCAGCGAGACCAGGACGAGGGCGGCGCGGCGTGTGCGTGCGGTCGGCGAGCTCCCACCAGGTACGCGCTGCGGCAGCCGTTCGCGCAGCGCCGCAGGGGCGGCCGCCTCGGCCGGGCGGCGCAGCACCCCGTGCCAGAACGTCAGCAGGGCCAGGCCGATCAGGACGTCGACGGTCACCGCCGCCGCGAGGGTGTGCGTGGTCAGCGAGGTCGGGGCGATGACGTAGTAGAGCGCGTCCGGCGCCATGCTCCCGACCACCAGCGCCGACGGGACCAGCGGGCTCCGCACGAACGGGAGCACGGCGGCCACGTGGCAGGGGGTGAAGGGCACGTTGGCATCCTGTCGCGCCCGCGTGCACCGAGGACCGACGTGCACACGACCGTCACACCACCCTCACGCGACGTCGAGGAGCTCCGGCAGGCCGAGCGCGGGGAACCACCGGTACCCGAACGTCGTGATCTCGGCGATCCGGTCGCCCTCGACCCGGAGCACGTCGGTCTTGAACGGACGGAACACCGTGTCGCCGGGGCGCCGCAGGTAGCTGGCCGCGGCCGGCATCCGGTTGAGCGAGGTGGGCAGCAACCGCCAGTCACCGTCCCGGTCCGGCCCGAACGCCCTGTCCAGCAACGGCTCGAGCATGTCGACGCCGTCGATGCGCATCGGGTTCGGCGGCATCGTGACGCGCAGGTCCGTGGCAGCCACGGCGAGGACGGCCGCCGCGTCCATCCGCTCGTGGGCGTCGATGAACGCCTCCAGCAGCCGGCGCTCGTCGGGGCTCGGCTCGTGCGCGCTCCACTCGCTCCGGTGCGAGGGCAGGTGCCGTCGCATCGTCTCGCGGGCACGCTGCACGGCGCTGTTGGCCGCGGCCACGCTGGTGCCCAGCATCGAGGCCGTCTCGGCCGCGGTGAGTCCCAGCACCTCGCGTCCGACCAGGGCCGCCCGCTGGCGTCCGGGGAGGACCTGGAGAGCGGCCAGGAAGGCCAGCTCGACGGTCTCCCTCGCCACCGCGACGGCATCCGGTCCATCGGCGGGAGAGGCGATCTCGTCCAGCAGGGGGTCGGGGTAGGGGGTGAGCCAGGCGATCTCGGCAGGTGAGGAGCCCGGTGCCGCCCGCCGCCTACGCACCTTCACCTGGTCGAGGCAGACGTTCGTCGCGATCCGGTACAGCCAGGCACGTAGGTGCTCCCCGTCGAAGGTCGCGCGGCTGCGCCAGGCGCGCAGATAGGTCTCCTGCACGGCGTCCTCGGCGTCGTCGTACGAGGCGAGCATCCGGTAGCAGTGCACGTGCAGCTCGCGCCGGTGCGGCCCGGTCAGGGTGTCGAACTCCGCCTCGGCGAGCGCCGTGGTCACGTCGTCTCCCGGGGGACCTCCTGGACGGCCCAGCTGTTGCCGTCCGGGTCGTCGAAGAAGACGTACGACCCGAACTTCTGCCGCTGGGGGTCCGGCCCCGGGGCCATCGTCCCGTTCTCGAAGTGCTGGATGCCGCCGTTGGCGACCCCCGCCTCCTCGAGCTGCGCGTGCGCCGCGACGATGTCCTCGACGACGAGGTGGGTGCCCTTCACCGAGCCCGGCGCGCCACCACCGACGTTGATGCCGAACGTGATCGAGCACGCCGACCCTGGCGGGGTCACCTGCACCACCCGGAACGCCTCTCCCATGTCGTGGTCGACGTCGAGCGCGAACCCCAACCGGTCGACGTAGAACTCCTTCGCGCGGTCGACGTCCGTCACCGGTATCACCACGACCTCGAGCTTCCAGTCCATCTCTGCCTCCTTCGTGAGCCGATGCCACTGCGGCACCGCCGTCGCAGCTGTAACGACCTGGGTGCCGAGAACTCATCGGTGCACCGGTGAGCTCGTGCGTTCGCCGGACCCGACCGCCGCCGCGGGCCCATCATGGGCGCAGGCACGACGACGTGGGAAGGCGACCGATGGTGAGTGCGGCACCGACGGCACCGGCGACCCGCCGTCCCCCGGTGTCGGGGTTCGTGAAGCCGGGTGTCCTGGTCATGGCGTTCGCAGCCATGGTGGTGCTGCTCTCCCAGCGCGGCGTGGCGGACCCCGCCTCCGTCGGGACGGTGACGATCTACCCCTGGTGGGCCTGGACCCTGGCGCTGGCCGGCCTGGTGTCGGGCGCGGCCCTCCTCCTGCGCGGGGAGGGCCGGGTGCCCACCCTGGCTCGCGAGGTGGCCCCGTGCGTGGCGGCCGTGACGGCGGCCCAGCTCGCCGGGACGGGCCTGGTCGGGGCCAAGCACTGGAACCCGGCGATGGGCATGGCCGGCCCGTCGCTCACGAACCTCGAGGCGGTGCAGCGGGCGGGCATCGCGCTCGGCGCGGTCGGCCTGGTGGCCGCGCTCATGGCGACCGGCTTGCTCGTTCGTCAGCGCGCGCGGCGTCGACGCTGGCTCCTCGTCCTGGCCGGGGTGGCGCTGGCCCTGGCCCTGCCGTTGGTGATCAGCCGCGGACAGGAGGACATGCTCGACGTCACGTCCCTCGGCGCGATGGGGCTCGTCTACGCGGGCCCCTGGGGAGCCGGCGTGGTGGCCGCGGGGATCGTGCGGGACGCGCTCGTGCGGCCGATGCTCCTCGTCGTCGCCGGCAGCGCGCTGCTGGCGGCCGTGGGACCGCAGATGGACAGCCTTGTGACGGTCGGGTCGCGATCGGTCTTCGCGGGCGTCGTGCTGGTCGTCCTGCTGGCCGCCGTGCTG